>NZ_JAMYME010000032.1:0-70577 GCF_040318345.1 Mesorhizobium sp. M1169
TTCTGTTTCCCCAGGTGGCTCTCACGGCAATTCCCGACCTGACAACCTCGATGATGGTCATCATGAAGGCGCTTTCTCTCGGATTTGCCATCGAGGTTGTCGATATATTCGCCCAGTCCCAGCTGACCGCCGCGCTGAACTACTACTATCTCGAAGCCTTCGTGATTGCCGTCGTGATCTACATGGTGATTGCCTATATCGTCACCCAGATTGCCGATCGGCTGGAGCAAGCCCTTAGGGTACGGACCTGAGCGAAGCGTCGTCGGAACCCGCGCATCAAGGCGGAGGAACTCAAGGCTCTGTTGAGAGCCTGCAAACAGCCGACGTGCGGGGCCAGCTCGCAGCCAGATCTGTGGGCTTGTAATAGACACCTTGGCGGGGCCTGCGGCCGAAGGCTTGCTCGACGGCCAGCGGCGCGTCCCAATTGCGCGCCGGATTATCGCAGATTGGTCAGATCCACTGGACGATTGTTGATGATCGCTTCCATCGAGAAGAAGCCTGTCACCGTAGCCAGGTCGAAGTTCGTGATCAGTTTCTGGTAGAACGCATCGTAGCCGGACATGCCTTGCGTCACGACCTTGATCAGATAGTCCCAGTCCCCTCCGATCCGATAGAAATCGATCACCTCCGGCAACCGTTCAACATGGGCACGGAACGCCTCACTCCACTCCTTGGAATGGTGGCGAGTGCGGACCATTACGAAAACCGTCAGGTCGAGACCCAGCGCTCGCAGATCGATATTGCTGTGCGACCCCCGGATAAGACCTAGCGACTGCAGGCGCTGGATCCGCCGCCAGCACGCGTTCTGGGACAGGCCGACCCTCTCCGCCAAATCTCGCTGCGAAAGGCTTGCATCGATCTGCATGGCCGTCAAAATCTTCATATCAAATACATCGATTTTCGCCCGATCTTCGATCATCTGACACGCTCTTTGCAAGAAATTGCAGAAAATAGGTGAATTTTTTCGACCGTGGAGCAGGCTACAATCCGAGTCAACATCCGAGCCGGGGAGAATGACCGTGCAAGCAGCTCGCCCGACGACAGGGCAGACCGAGACCCCTCTGTCAAAGTTCCGCCAGGGGCTGAAGAAAAAGGCTGACGTCACCGCCGACCTCCGGGATGGGCTTGTGGGATCGACGGCGAAAATCGTGGGTCCCTACGGGCAAAAGGACCTGGTGTACGCCGACTATGTCGCGTCAGGCCGCGCACTCCGTCAGATCGAGCGCTTTGTGCTTGAGGAGGTCCTGCCGTACTACGCCAACAGCCACACGGAAGCCTCCTATTGCGGAGGCTTCATGACCCGCATGCGTCGGGAAGCGCGCGCCCTGGTCGGTCAATTCTGCGGGGCCACCGAACGGCATGCTGTGATCTTCACCGGCTCCGGCGCTACGTCGGGGATCAACCGCCTCGTCAAGCTATTCGGCGTCGCCGAAGCCGTGGCAGCGGGCAAGCGCGCTCGGATCATTATCGGTCCCTATGAGCATCACTCCAACATTCTGCCCTGGCGCGAGAGCGGAGCAGAAATCGTGGAAATCGCCGAGGATCCGTCCGGCGGGCCTGACCTGTCTCACCTCAAGGACGCGCTTGCGGACCGGTCGCCAACTCTGACGATATGCACCATGTCCGCGGCCTCGAACGTAACGGGCATCACGAGCGATGTCGCGGCCGTCACCGCGATGGCGAACGCCGCCGGCGCAAAGATGATCTGGGACTATGCCGGCGCAGGTCCTTATCTGCCGATTTCCATGTCGCCCGCCCCTGATGCCGAGATCGACGCGATAGTCGTTTCGCCTCACAAGTTCCTCGGGGGCCCCGGTGCCTCCGGCATCTTGATCGTTCGACGCGATGGACTTTCAGAGACAAAGCCGTCGTGGCCAGGTGGCGGGACGGTGAAGTTCGTCTCACCCAAAACACACGATTACAGCGATAGCCTGGAATCACGCGAGGAAGCCGGCACGCCGAACGTGATCGGCGACATACGAGCCGCGCTGGCCTTCATCGTCAAAGATGCGATCGGACTTGATGCGACGGTAGCGCGCAATCGCGAGCTTGCGCGTCGTGCTTTTCGCGCATGGAAAGACGTGCCGCGGCTGGAGCTCCTCGGCCTGTCGGGTCCTGACCGGCTTCCGATCTATTCCTTTAGGGTCAAAAACGGAAAGGGCGGCTACGTCCACCAGCAGTTGATCACGCGCATGCTTAGCGACCGATTCGGGATCCAGGCTCGCGGTGGCTGCGCCTGTGCCGGCCCGTATGTTCACAGACTGCTGTCGATCGACGACGAGCAGTCCGAGGAAATCAGGCAAGCCATTCTCTCCGGCGACGAAATGAAAAAGCCGGGATTCACCCGGTTGAATTTCAGCGTTCTGCTGCCGGACGAGAAGGTGCAGTTCATACTCGATGCCGTGGCGCAGATTGCGTCCGACGCAACGGACTTCGAGCGTGACTACGACCTCGACCCTGGCCGGGCGATCTTTTTCCCGCGAGCCGCAGTCGAGGGCATCGCCCATGCAGCAGCCTGAAGTCGTCGGCTTCTACGATGCACGGACGGGCAGCATCCAATATGTCGTTGCATGCCCGAGTTCGCGAAGATGCGCCATCGTCGACCCAGTGCTCGATTTCGACGAAAAGTCTGGCTCGACGGCAACGACAAATGCGACACGATCCTCGACTACATCAACAGCCACAATTTGAAGCTCGAGTGGATCCTGGACACCCATCCGCATGCCGATCACTTTTCGGCCGCGGGTTATCTCAAGGCAAAAACCGGCGTGCCGACAGCGATCGGCGGGCGCGTGAAGCAAGTGCAGCGGATCTGGCAACGGATCTATAACTTCTCGGATCTCCCGTGTGACGGCTCACAATGGGATCGGCTGTTTTGCGACGGCGAGACCTTCAACATCGGCGAGCTGGAAGCGCGCGTCACGCACTCGCCAGGACACACCTTGGCGTCGATAAGCTATGTCATCGGCGATGCAGCGTTCATTCACGACACACTTTTCATGCCCGATAGCGGCTCCGCCCGTGCAGATTTTCCAGGCGGCAGCGCAGCTGATCTGTGGCAGTCCATCCAGGACATTTTGAGCTTACCCGGCGAGACCCGTCTCTTTACCGGTCACGACTACAGGCCGGGAGGGCGCCAGGCTCTGTGGGAGAGTTCGGTGGCGGAGCAGAAAGAGAAAAACCAGCACGTCGCCGGTCAATCTCGGAGTGCGTTCATCAGGCTTCGAGAGGCGCGAGACAGGGCATTGCCGATGCCAAGGCTCATGTTGCATGCCCTCCAGGTCAATATTCGCGGAGGAGAGCTGCCTCAGGTCGAGGAAAATGGCCTGCGTTATCTGAAAATCCCGCTCAACGCGCTGCCGCATCGCCGGATTAGCGACGAATTGGATGGCTCTCTCCAGCAGTTCCTGCGCGCGATCGCTTCAGGATCACTGATCGGATGTACGCTCGGTCCGATTGGCTGAGGCGAGTCGATCCTCGCCACGCCCTATTGATGTACGTCCTCGGGATCAGCAATCCTCGGAAGTGATCGCGGTAAGCAATTGCAGTGGCGCGTCTGCAACACTATTATCGATCGGAGGGGATATCTCGGATGTGGGATAGGATCATAAAGCTTCGGATATCGAGCCACACCTGGGAGGTAATTCTTTTGGGGACGAAAAGCTTGAGGCGAAGCTCAAGTAGCCGATGTATGTACTGGTGATTTGGCGCGATTCCAGTCGACTAGAGCAATTTGATAGGTGCTCCAGACAGGCCGGAACTACCGAAGGCTGATCGCGGCTTTCATGTTCCTCGCGCGCAACTAAATAGCCGGATTTGGCGCTCCTAACTCGTTCCCATGGCCGGCACAGTTGACTGCGGGCGACCCGGGCAGCGATCATAGCGATCGCCCACCAAAATCACCGCTTGTTCTCCCTTAGCGCTCTTGGTGTTTCAACGCGATGCCCTCAAACATAGATGCGACCGGTCTTGCCGCATTAAGGCGCGGACGTCTAAGTTACACGACGCGAATGCCAGTCCTATCCTTTCCACATCGTCGAGCGGAGAAGAGCCACCTCAAAGCCCTTGGCCGCGCCGGAGCGCTTGATAATTTCGATGGTCCATGTGCCGAGATTGGCCAGAGCCTGCGACAGTTTTTCTCCGGCATAGGCGCCGTCGGCGAACAGATGGCGTAACCAGGGATAAAGCCGTCGAATGGAGGCGCTGACGCCGACTGCCCCATCCCTGTCCTGGATGTTAGCCGTGTGCACCGTCAGCCCGACCAAGTGTCCCTCGGTGTCGGTAATGATGTGGCGCTTGCGGCCTTTGAATCAGAGCGATGGCCCCGCCGAAGAGCGCTGGCAAGAATGACACCTGGATCAGGTCCACAATCGGGATCAGGACGACGCCGACTGCCAGCCAGACCAAGAGGTAGGGAAACATGAACAGCAAACTTGCGTGCTACCGCGGAGGCCCAATGGTCTGCTGCCAAACATGGGCCAACGGCGCCGCCAGCAGCGGGGCCATCATCCCCATCAGCATAGCGCACCACGATAACGCGACCAGCGTCAGGTCACCCCTGCAACCGCCGCTTCAGCCCTAGCCGTAAGCGCCTGCGCGAATGTTCCCCTTAAACAAAGATCAGGTGTTGTGGGAACCATCTTTGACCAGACCATAAAAGCCCAGCCCAGCAGCGTGACGGACAGCAAGGGCCGTGGCAGTCGACGAAGCAAAATCCAAATGGCACTAACGACCCGCATGTTATCGTCCTGACAGTAAATTCGTCGCTAGAAACAGAAGCTTTTTGGCACTGGGAATATCAGTTCATCGATGGCACTCACGGAGTTGCCGTGATCGGCAAACAAGGCCCGCGCGTTTCCTCGAATGGAAGGCATAAACCCCATCCGAGAATTGCCGGCGTTACAGAGAAATTTAGATGATCAACTATACTTAAAGTTAAGCTAGCTACAATAGAAATTTGAGCGGCCAGTATCCGGCACCTCCATTTCTCACTAGGAGGTTCCACCAATTGGAGCCGCATCTGCCATCGTCGGCCAAATGTTCCGACGGATTCTGTTTCCTCAGGTGGCTCTCACGCAATTCCCGACCTGACAACCTCGATGATGGTCATCATGAAGGCGCTTTCACTCGGATTTGCCATCGAGGTCGTCGATATATTCGCCCAGTCCCAGCTGACCGCCGCGCTGAACTTCTACTACCTCGAAGCCTTCGTAATTGCCGTCGTGATCTATATGGTTATTGCCTATATCGTCACACAGATTGCCGATCGGCTGGAGCAAGCCCTTAGGGTACGGACCTGAGCGAAGCGTCGTCAGGACCCGCGCAGCAAGGGCGCGGTGGCGGCGTCTTCCTCGCCTCCGATGCCTGAAGGTTTTATCAACGGCCGTACGCTCTACGTCTACGTCTACGGCGGCATCACCGCATCGCCGTGACATTGGACTCGCATGAGCGATGCGAAATGTAGCGTTTGGCCCCTATGTCGCCCGATTCCTGACAGCTCTTGCCATCCAAGAACTTTAGATGAAGCGGAAGATCGGCAACTGCTTTTCGTCCTGAACACTCTGGAGACGCCTGTTGCAGTGCCGGCGATACTGTCGGGAGCTGACTTGTAATCGGCGCGCCGGTGGAGGCCGCGATCAATCTCGATGCTCACGGGTGCGCCTTGGTTCGCCTTTACCCTATCCCGGCGCCGAGCCGAAATGTTGGATCATCAGTTCGGTGAGCACCCGGATTTTCCGCGCCGGGTGCTGTCCCGGCGGTCGGACGACATATATGCCGGCCTCAGGAAACCGATAGCGTGTCATCACCGGGACCAAGGCGCCGGAAGCCAAATGGTCCTCGGTCAGGAAATCCGGCAGCGCGGCGATCCCTAGGCCCGCCACTGCCGCGGCGACGAGCGCGACGCCGTTGTCCGCCTTGAACCGTCCCTGCGGGTGAGCGGTAACAGTCTTGTCTGCGTCGATAAGTTGCCAAGCTTCCGTACCCTGCAACACGGCTTGGTGCATCGGAAGGTCGTCAAGCGTCTCTGGAGCTCCATGCTCCTTGATGTAATCCGGACTCGCGACGAGCCTTCCATAGATCGGCCCTATGCGACGCGCGATCAGGTCGGAGTCGGGAAGGTAGCCGACACGTATGGCGCAGTCGAAACCCTCTCCGACAAGATCGACGAAGCGATCACTGTAAGACGCATGCACGCTCAGCAGCGGGTGGCGCTTCGCAAGTTCTGCAAACACCGGCGCCAGATGTGTTGTTCCGAAGGAGAGCGGCGCTGCGATCCGCAGGCGCCCGCGCAGCTCGCCAGCGGGCAGGATGGTCTCCCGCGCGACATCTATTTCGGCGCAGACCCGGGCCGCGTGGTCGCGGAACGTGACGCCGGCTTCGGTCAGCGCGGCGCCCCGGGTGGTCCGTGCGAGAAGCTGCACACCAAGTTCCGCTTCCAGCCGGAACAGTCGCCGGCTGACGATGGATTTGGAGACCCCGAGCCGGCGGGCGGCCGGCGAGACGCCGCCAGCATCGGCCACTTCGACAAATGTTTGCAGGTCCTCAAGGTCCAACATGAGCGTTCCACTTTTCGCGACACAGCTTGCCTTGATGTAACACTACCACATCGCCTTCGGGAACGATGTGTGTGGATTGGTGGAGGCCGATGGGCCTCTGACCACCCTTTTCAGACAGCGCAGGTATCACGAATGCAAAATCAAACCACGACACTTGCGGCTGCCGGCCGTGTGCTGATCGCCGTTCTGTTTCTTCTGAGCGGCCTCGGCAAGATCGCGGCCCCCGCGATGACACAAGGCTATATCGCCTCGGCGGGTCTTCCGGCACCGCTTCTCGGCTACCTGATCGCGATCATCGTCGAGGTCGGAGGCGGGGTGTTGCTCGTGATTGGATATCAGACACGGATCATCGCCCTGGTCCTGGCGGGCTTTAGCGTGGCGGCCGCGTTGGCGTTTCACCATGATCTCGCGGACCAGAACCAACTGATCCATTTCCTCAAGAACATCGCTATTGCCGGTGGTCTGCTTCAGGTCGCTGCCTTCGGCGCGGGCTCGTTAAGCCTGGATGCCCGCCGGACCCAGCCCGTGCATTGAAGCAAACCAGCCGATGATTTGGGACGACCGGGCATCAGCAAACCCGGTCGCGTGTCCTACTCACGCCCAGACAAAGGAAATCGTTATGAGTGAAGCCCACGGTGTCTGGACTGCGGAACAGGTCGCGCTCATCCTGATCGACTATCAGAAAGAGATGTTCGAGAAGGTGAAGTCCGAGACGACACCGGACGAGATCGATCTGAACGTCCGGTTTCTGATCAGGGCCGCCAAAGCTTTCAATATCCCTGTGGTGCTGAGCACGGTCGGCGTTGAGATGGGCGTGAACGGTCCGACCCGAGCTTCGATCAGGGACGAACTGTCCGACGTCGAAGTCATCGACCGAAGCTCGATGGATGCCTGGGAAGATGCCGCATTCCGGGCCGCTGTCGAAAAGACGGGCAGAAGAGGCTGATCTTCGGCGCGCTCTACACCGAGATCTGTCTGGCATTCCCGGTCATCGACGCAATGGACGATGGCTACGAAGCCATGTTCGTCGTCGACGCGGTTGGCGGCATGTCACAGCTCGCCCACCGCACCGCGATCGAACGCCTGACGGCAGCCGGTGCGGTCCCGAATACGTCTCTCGCGCTAGTCACCGAGCTGTTCCGCGATTGGAAGTCGGCGCTCGCCGACCCGGTCCGGGACGTCATCAAGTGGTACATGCCCGAGGCTCAGAAGCTCGCAAGGCCGCAGCGTTTTCCCTGACGAGATGCGCCATGACTGGCTGCTGATGGCGAGTTGCGGGCGCCACCGAGTGATCTCCTCGCAGGCAGCCTCGGCTCTCTGAATGACGCCCCCGGGGCTCGCTTCTCGATGCAGGCTCGACCTGGGGATCGGAAACTTGGCGGAAGGAGCCACGTGACAATGCGTGGCAAACTGACTCGGGATCCTGGCACAAACGATGCCAGTACATGCAGACCCTCTGAGTTTCACAAACGCGTCGTTCAGGGGCGTGAACCAGGTGACGTTCAGCTATCGGACGAATGCGGAGGCGGCGGCGGCGTTGCTGCCTCCCGACCTGGAAATCGAACAAGACACCAAAGTGTCGGTGATGTTCCTGTCCTACGGGTTCAGCAGCGTCGGTCCGTTCCGGGAATACATCCACATCATCCACGCGCGTTTCCGCGGCGAAAATGTCGGATTTGTCCGCACATCTTCATTTCCAACGAACGAGGAATGCTCGCCGGGCGGGAGAGAGAGGGGTATCCGAAGCTGCTGGGCGAGATCGATTTCGACATGAACCAGTCCAATGTGTACGGGCTGGTCACGGCCCGGTTGTCGCGACCGGCCGACGTTGTGCTGGCGCAAGGGATTTTCCGCCCCAGCCAATTGGTCGGCGAAATCAGTGCGGACAATCCGCAGGTCGTCAAGGCGTTCGGATTGCGGGTCATCGGCTCGGCGGTTCCCGGCGGTCCCCTGGCCGTGTGCGAATTCGTGCGGTCGGCACTGGAGTTTTACGCTGGGGAAATCTGGTCCGGGGACGGCTCGCTGATGTTTACCGGAGCTTCGGCGTTCTCTGCGGTGCATCAACTGCCGATCGCCGGAGCCGTAGAGGCTACCGCGTTTTACAATTCCGCGTTCCGGCTGCGCCGGCCCATCGAAACATATCCGTTCGACGCGTGATGCAGCGCCGAAGGCGAGGACCTGTTAAGCTCGCCCCGTCGACACCCGTTTGTAGGTCTTCAAGGTCCAACATTAGCGTTCCGCGTTTCGCGACACAGCTTGGCCAACAGCAGGGCTACCGCATCGCACGGTCGGAGCGATACCATCAACATTAAGCGCCTCGCTTCCACCGGAGGAGCAGCAATGACGGAGACGAGAAGCGACGTCCTTGCGCTTAGCGCGCGTGGAGCATTGAGCGCCGCTCTGCCGTTTGATGCGGCATTCGGTCAAACTCAAGAGCTGCCAAATCAGAGAACAAATGTGGGGAGCAATCCGATGCCTGGTAGATTCGTTATCGCGAATGAAGCCCAGCTCAAGGTCGATGACTTTGGATCGTCCCGGCGGCTCAGCGATCCGCCCAGTACGGGCGCCAAGCAACTCACGGTGATCGAGGTCAATTTCGATCCGGGCAAAGGACACAGTTTCCACAAGCATCCCGACCAAGAAGAGGTGGTGCTTGTCCTTGCCGGGCAGGTCGAGCAGTGGATCGATCGTGAGAAGCGCATCCTCGGTCCCGGCGATTCCGCCTTCATCCCGGCAGATGTCGTGCACGCCTCGTTCAATACCGGCGACCAGCCCGCGAAGATCGCCGCAATCCTCGGACCCTCCGTCAGACCGACAGGGTACGAGGTGGTCGATGTCTCCAGCGATGCACCGTGGAATACGCTGCGGAAGTAAAAAGCCGCGGACGAAACGACGGATCATGCGATCCGGTTCTGGCCTTCTTGGCTTCAGTGCAGTCGATGCCGTTGGGAGACATACGAGGCGCCGCACGCGGGTGATCATGGCCGTGGGCGGGAAGCGGAAAGCGAGCGGTGACCGCGCTCGATATACCGAAGCAACAGGCAGGCGAGGCTATACGGGCATAGTCATGCAGCCTTCGGCACGCCGCTGCGGTGAATACGCAGCCGCCTCGATCTAGGTTTACGTCCGACGCAGCCGTTCCAGTTTTCGCGACACAGCTTGGCGCTGTGCGAGGCTACCGTCGCGCGCCTTTGAACAGCATCTTGGATCGGTCAGTACCAAGGAGAGTGTTATGGCAAGTATTCTGGTCCTCAACAGCAGTGTTCTTGGCGACGGGTCCGTTTCCAAAATTCTGGTCGAGGAAGCTGTTCACCGCTTGCTGGAGGCCAGCCCCGGCGCAACCGTTATTCGTCGCGACCTTGGTACCGTGCCGGTTCCGCATCTTACCACCGCCGATGTGGCGGGTGTCCGCGGCGAGCCCGCGACCGACACGGAACTCGCCGCCCGAGCTCTTTCGGACGAACTGATTGCCGAACTCCGCTCCGCGGACGCCGTCGTGATTGGCGCGCCGATGTACAATTTCAGCATCCCGACCGGCCTGCGCGCCTGGTTCGATTACGTTCTGCGTGCTGGCGAGACGTTCAGCTATTCGGAGGCGGGTCCGCAGGGGCTGCTGACCGGCAAGCGCGTCTTCGTCATCGAGTCTCGGGGCGGTCTTTACTCTGAAGGTCCCGCTCAGGCGATGGATTTCCAGGAACCCTATCTGCGGACCCTTCTGGGCTTCATCGGGCTGACCGATGTCACTTTCATCCACGCCGAGAAGATCGGCTTCGGGCCTGAAGCGCGCGAGGCTGCGCTCTCGGGTGCAATGCAGGCGCTCGCTAAAGCCGCCTGACCCACGCCACGCACAGGAGGCGGCAATGACCATTTCGAGTGCGACGGTCGACCTAGCGGTGGAAGAGGTTCTGCTTCCACCTGTTCGGGATCTTGGTGATGGCTTCAAGGTTCGTCGCGCGCTGCCGTCTGCGCAGCGCCGGACGGTCGGTCCCTTCATCTTCCTCGACCATTTCGGACCGATCGTGTTCCGCGCCGGGGCCGGCCCGGAGATCCGGCCGCATCCGCATATCGGCCTTTCGACGCTGAGCTATCTACTCGAGGGCGAGATGGTTCATCGCGACAGCGCCGGCAATGTCGAGACAATCCGGCCCGGCGACGTGAACTGGATGACGGCGGGCAGGGGCATCGTCCATTCGGAGCGTTCGCCTGCGAAATTCCAGACGCAGGGCGGGGCGATGTTCGGCCAGCAGATCTGGGTCGCCCTGCCCAAGGCCCTGGAAGAGATGGAGCCGGGTTTCTCCCATCATGCCGAAGACTTCTTGCCTGCGCTCGAAGCGGACGGAGTCTCGCTCACCATCGTTGCGGGCGAAGCTTTCGGAGAACGCTCGCCGGTGCCGGTTTATTCGGACCTGATGTATGTCGATGTCGTGCTCAAGCCCGGCGCGCGCCTGCAGGTCCCAGCCCAGCATATCGAGCGCGCGATGTTTGTCGTCTCGGGCGAGATTGAAGTCGCGGGCCAGACGGGCAGCTTCGGCGAAGCGCAGTTCGTGGTCTTCAAGCCCGGCGCCGAGATCGTGCTGCAAGCGCGCAGCGGCGCCCATCTGATGATGGTGGGCGGAGAACCCTTTCCCGAGCCGCGCCACATCTACTGGAACTTCGTCTCGAGCTCCAAGCACCGGATCGAACAGGCGAAGGACGACTGGCGGCAGGGGCGCTTTCCCGAGATCGCTGGCGAGACCGAGTTCATCCCGCTGCCTCCTGACCCATTGCGCATTGCGCCCCGCGGCTGACAACACATTGCAAGGAGGTGTTATGGAAATCGGTGTCGACAGTTTCGCGGCAATCCTCCCTGATCCGGCGACGGGCAAACTGCCTTCGGCAACCGACCGCATGGCCGATCTCCTCGAGGAGGTCGAGGTTGCCGACGACGTCGGCCTCGACGTGTTCGGCATCGGCGAGCACCACCGTGCCGAATTCCTCGATTCCGCACCCGCGATCATTCTGGCGGCCGCGGCTGCCCGCACCAAGAGTATCCGCCTCACGAGCGCCGTCACGGTCCTGAGCGCCGCCGATCCTGTGCGGGTGTTTCAGGAGTTTGCAACCCTCGACCTGATCGCGAAGGGGCGTGCCGAGATCGTCGTTGGCCGCGGTTCCTTCGGTGAGGCCTATCCATTGTTCGGCTTTCGGATGGAGGACTATGACGATCTTTTTGCGGAGAAACTCGAGCTCTTCCTCAAGCTTCGCGAGAAGACCCACCTCGCGTGGGAGGGGCGCTTCCGCCCGGCACTCACCGGGCAAGGCGTTTTCCTCCGGCCGCATCAGCAGCGCCTGCCGGTGTGGCTCGGCGTCGGAGGTACGCCGCAATCCTTCGCACGCGCCGGAACGCTCGGCCTCCCACTGATGGTCGCGATCATCGGCGGCAGCTTTGAGCGCTTCCGCCCGCTCGTCGATCTCTACCGCGAGAGCGGACTGCGCGCCGGGCACGCGCTTGAGCAACTCACAGTCGGTGCCCATGCGATGGGCTTCGTCGGAGAGACCATCGCAAAAGCCAAGGATGCCTTCTTCCCCGGCTGGGCGCATCTGACAACGACGATTGGCCGCGAACGCGGTTGGTTTGCACCGTCGCGCCAGCAGTTCGAGGCGATGTGCGGCCCGGAGGGCGCCTTTCTGATCGGTGATCCGGACACTGTCGCCAGCAAGATGCTCGATGCCGACAGCGCACTCGGCGGCGTATCGAGGATCACCTTCCAAATGAGCACGGCATCCCTCGAAACCGCTGCGATGAAGCGCTCGATCGAGCTGCTCGGAACCGAAGTAGCGCCGATCGTCCGCGCGGCGCGGTCAAAGCACGGGGCACCGACTGAAAAGGAGACCTCAAATGCCGAACTCTTCTGAACACTTGAGACGCTCCGCCGCAGTCACCGGCGCTGGCGGTGGCCTTGGCCGCGACATCGCGCTCGGACTGGCGGCCAAGGGCTATACTGTTTTCGGCACGGCCATGTCCGCCGCAGAGGTCCAGGATCTGAAGGACGCCTCCGGTGGACGCGTCAGCCTGACCGTCTGCGACATGACCAAGGAACAGGCCGTGAAAGCCTGGGCTGACGACGTGTCCGACGCGCTCGGCGATGGCGCCCTCGATCTTCTGATCAACAACGCAGGGATCCTTACCCCCGGCCCGATCGAGATTTTGCCGCTCGACGCCATCCGGCGCGAATTCGACGTCAACGTGTTCGGCGCCCTCTCGGTCATGAATGCGTTCCTGCCCGCATTGAGGAAGGCGCGCGGTCGCATCGTCCAGGTGAGCACCTGGACCGCCAGCGTACCGCTCCCGTTCAATGGGCCATCAGGCGCATCGAAGGTCGCCCTGGAGGTATTTGCGGCCGTCTACCGTGCCGAGCTGAAGCGCTTCGGCATCGATGTCGTGGTGGCTGCGGCAGGCAATATGAAGACTGGGGGACCGGCGAAAACGGCTGCCGCTCTAAAGCGGGTCGCGGACGATATGACCTCTGAACAGCGCGAGTTATACGGTCAAACATTCGAAACCTTCGCGAACACGCTCAACGGCATGCAGAGCAGTGGGCTCGAGTCGGCTGCGGCCGCGAAGCGTATCGTCGAACTGGCCGAACAGGTACCTGCACCGAGCCGCGCGCCGGTGGGACAGGACGCCGACGAAATGCTCCGCGCAGCTCGCGAGAAGTCCGACGCTGAACTGGATGGGCTCCGGCTTCAAGTCGCCGGCCTGAGCTAGGGCCTTCCAGCAAATCCACACTTCATAAGAAGGAGATACCCCATGCTTGAGCTCGTAGACGGCAACGACAGCCGTGCCGTTCGCAATAAGGACAACATCCTTGGCTTCTATGATCTGGTGATCAACCAGAAGAAGGCGGAAGAATATGTGCCCAAGTTCATCGCGCCGGGTTACATCCAGCACAATCCCCTGATCGCAGATGGGCCAGTCGCCCTGGCGCAGTTTTTTGGCCAGATCAACAAGGAACGCGCTCTGGCGCGCGTCGTGGTCCACAAAATCATCGCCCTCGACGACTACGTCTGGGCCCATGTGAATTTTCTGAATCTTTTCAACGACGACCCGAATGACACCGGGATCGCCGGCGTCGACATCTACAAAATGGATGCCAACGGCAAAGCGATCGAGCATTGGGACACCTTGCAGGTGGTCGGCGATCCGCAGAACTCGGCCCCGTTGATCGCGCCAAACATTCCTCGCGCCAATGCAAATGGAATGTTCTGAAAGGGAAACGGTTACGCAAAGCCGCCTCCGACCGCGAAAGCTGACGAATCAGGAAGGGCGAAAAGATGAACTACGCCATCGTTGGATCGGGAGCGATCGGCACCGCGCTCGCTCGGCGTTTCGTTGCCAACGGAATCGACATCGCCATCGCCAACTCGAAGGGCCTAAAGAGCTTGGCTGGTTTGGTTAGTGAACTTGGGCCCATCGTAAAGCCTGTGACTGCCTCCGAAGCTCTCCGGGCCGACGTCGTCATTTTGGCTATCCCTTTCGACGCAGTACAGGATGCAGTGAAGGATGTTGAATGGGACAGCCGCATCGTGGTCGACGCCACGAACGCGATCGACTTCCCGGCGTTCTCGCCGCGCGACCTCAAGGGTCGTTTGTCGACGGAGATCGTTGCTGACGCCGTCCCGGGTGCGCGTGTGGTCAAGGCCTTCAACACGCTTCCGGCCGCAATCCTCGGGGCCGACCCGGCGGTGCTCGGCGGCCGTCGTGTGCTGTTCGTCTCGGGTGACGATCCATCGGCTCGGCTCGCTGTCGTGGACCTTGTCGAGCGCCTCGGCTTCGCCGCCGTCGATCTGGGCGGTATCGCTGAAGGCGGCCGTGCGCAGCAGTTCGGCGGTGGTGTTTCCGGCCAGGAATTCGTTCAACTCGGATGACCAGCACGCGCCACGATGGCAGCGAAAGGTTGAATTGGAGAAGGCGGTATGTCCTCAAACTTAGAAGGGAACAAAGCACTGGGGCGGCGATTCTTCGCCGCCATCGAAAGCGGGAATTTCAGCGTCTTCGACGAGATCGTTACGCAGGATTATGACGACCATCTGGCTGGGCAAGGTCGGGGGCGCGAGGCGCTCAAGCAGTACTTCGCGGGGCTTCACTCAGCGTTTGCTGATCTGAAGCTACCGATTTCGGCGATCGTCGCCGAAGGCGACCAGGTTGCTGTCCTGAATGCCGTCCGCGGGACGCACAAAGGCGATTTCGCCGGTGTCAAGGCCACTGGCAGAGAGATCAATACAATGGCGTTTCGGCTCTACCGAATTGAAAATGGGCATCTCGCCGAGCATTGGGAAGTTGCGGACTTCTCGACGCTTATGCAGCAACTTCAAGGATGATCGCGGATGTCAATGGTTCGCACGGGCGTACCTGCTAGCGAGACTGTTTGATATGATGGCCGAGGCGTTTCAGGCGGTGTTGGCAGTTCTCGTGTTGCTCGCGGTGCGGACGGCAAGCTACGAAGCGAACAGAGCGAGCCGCGATTGTCCTTCGAGCTTCGCCATCTTCGTTAACAGGTCGCGGCTGCCGAGTATTGGGACTTCCGCAAGGCGGCGTTGGCGTACATGGCTACAAGCATCGGATGGCGGCCTCATTCGCTTTCGCTGATTTGAACTTTGCAGATCTCGGCCATCGTGGCCGCAGACGACCAAGTGGCAGCCTTAAACGCCTTCTCCGGCAGGCACGGAGGCGATTTCGTTGGAATATGTCCACAAACAGAAGAATCGACGCGATGGCATCTCAGCTTTGCCGTATCCAGAATGGCCACCTTGCGGAGCATTGTGAAGTCGCGGACCTTGCCAGTTGTAGGGTGAAGCACGGTGAGGGCACTCCCTCCACATCATCGGTCAGGAGGCCTAAGCTTGGCTGGGAAATTTTTGAGACAAACGAATTGCGCAGAGGCGCCGGATGTGAGGCGAAATTTTGAATGAGAATGCGCTGAGATCGTTGCTGGGCAACGCAACGTCAGCTTTCGTCACCAGCCAAATCGTGAGGGCGCTATGTGAGCGCGGGCCACTGTCGGCCGCACAGGTTGCCCGGCTCACCGGACTTGCTCGCTCTACCGTGTCAACCGCGGTGGGGGAGCTGAAGCTCTTGGAAATTGTCATTGAGGGACCTGCGACCAATAGCACCCCTAGGGCAATCGGCCGACCGGCGACCCCGCTAACGCTCAATCCGCGTGCCGGCACGTGCGTGGGCGTTCACCTCAACCAGCAGGACATCCGCCTGGCGATCGCCGATGTCTCACATTCAGTAATTTTGGAGAAAAGTATCGAAGTTGAACCGGGCTATTCGCCCCAATGCGCGGCGGCCGTCGTGAGGGACATCGTGACCGTGGCTTACGGGGTTTGCGGGCTGGACATCTCGGCCCTGCTCGGCGTCGGCGTCTCGGTCTGCGGGCCGGTCAGCCCTGGGGGCATGGTGCAGCGCGCCAACGGCATGCCAACCTGGGCGGGAGTGAACATTTCGCAGATTTTCGGCGCCGTGTTGGAGAAGCCGGTCTTCGCGGACAACGAGAGCAACTGCTCGGCGCTGGCCGAAATGATGTGGGGTGCAGCCGCCGGTTATGAAGACTTCGTCCTGTTGAAACTCGATCTCGGTGTGGGCGGCGCGATCGTTCGCAACGGCAAAGTTATCACTGGGGTCGCCGGAGGGGGCGGCGAATTCGGTCACATGAGCATCGAGCCTAATGGCGGATTGTGCCGCTGCGGCAACCGTGGATGCCTCGAAGTTCAGATTGGCGTCGATCGCTCCCTGCAAGAGATGTCGAGGCTTTATGGGCGCATCATCACTATTTACGACGTGTCGGCGATGGCGTCCCAGGGTGATGTGGGCGCGCGTCGAATGATCGAGGACATGGCGGAACAGGCCGGCCGAGGGCTCGCCCTTATCGGCACGATCATCAATCCGCCGCTCGTCATCGTCAGCGGGCGTATGACGCGAGCAGGCGACATGCTGCTCAAGCCTCTCGTTGCGGTCTACGAAAAGCACACGCTGATGAAGGCACGCGATGTGCCTTCCCCGATGCGCACCCGCGTCATGATCGGAAAGCTGGCGGAGAATGATGCGGTGCTCGGTGCCGTCGGCTTGGCGCTTCGTGGGCTAGCTGCCTTACCTTGATCATGAGAGGGTCCTCAGGCTCGCTCATCTCGCGTTGGCTTTTCGTTCAAATCCGGCCGTGCTCTCAAAGTCGAAAAACTGCTGGATGGCCAGGGCTGCTGTCCCGCGTGACCACACATTGTTGTCCCAGTCGATTTCGACCGCTGGCGGTTTCTCAAACGAGGATTCTCTGACAGTGTTCACGAGGGGGTCGACGAGCGCAGGGCCGAAGCGGACCGCCTCGCCTCCAACGATGACAACTTCCGGATCGACCAGATCGATCATTGCGGTTACCCGACGCCCGATGTCACAACCGACTTCGCGCAGATACTCTAATGCGAGCCGGTCGCACTTCGCTGCGGCCTGCTGAAGGTCGACAGGGGTCTTGGGGGAGCGCTTGCGGATCTCCTGCCAAGCGCGGACTATCGCCGGTTCCGACAAGCGTCGATCCCAGCTCAGCCGCTCCTCGGTGGCGATCGAGCCGGCGTCTTCCTTGACCGGGAATCCGATCTCGCCAGCAGCGAAACGCGCACGGCGATGGATCTGACCGTTGAAGATAAACGCCGCCCCGACGCCGGTTCCAATGATCAGCACCAGCACTGAGTTGCGCCGACGCCCGTGGCCGAACAGCTGCTGAGCTATTGCGAATGCATTGACGTCGTTGTCGACCCAGACCGGCACACTGATGCGTGATGCAATAAGTGCCGCTATCGGCACGTCCCTCCAGTCGAAGCGCTGCGATACCAGGCAAATCCCTCTGTTCACGTCGATCAGCCCGGGCATCGCCATGCCAACACCGACAAGTTTCTGACGACCTTCGCGCCTATTCCGCAGGAGTGTGGAGACGCCCTTCTGGACCGCTGCAGCGACCGTGGCCGGCTCATGGTCAGCGAGCGGCAACTCGCAAGTGCCGATCGGTTGGGTGGAGAGGTCGGTGAGCGTACCCTCTAGCCGGTGCTGCGATAGCTTGAAGCCGATGGACCAATGCCTTGCGTAATTGATACTGAGCGGTATCGGGCGACGGCCGCCACTGCTTTGCGCGCTCTTGCCTTCAACAACGATGCCTTCCTCGATCAACTCGCCCGCAACGCCAGACACTGCGGCTGGGCTGAGGCCCGTCATCGCCGCTACTTCCATGCGGCTGAGCTCGCCCTCCCGCCGTAAACAATTGAGGATGAAGGCCTCGCTCAACGGCCGCCCGCGCGACAGGGATTGGATGGATGGCGCCGACGAGCTGGTGATCAAGCTGTCCTCGCCCGATCCTTTCCGCCGGCCGCAAGGCATGAGCCTTGCCGCCTTCACCGATTTCCTGGTCGAGCAGTTCCGCGACACGGTGGCCCGGGTCGGCGCCGACAGAATCGGCGCTTTCGTTGGTGAGCCCGTGCAGGCCTCGGGCGGTGTCATCGTGCCGCCCGACGGCTATCTCAAGCGCATCCGCGAGATCTGCCGCGACAACGACATCCTCTATGTCTCCGACGAGGTGGTGACGGGCTTCGGCCGGCTTGGCCATGTCTTCGCCTCGGGCGAGGTCTTCGGCATCGATCCCGATATGATCACTTTCGCCAAGGGCGTCACCTCGGGCTATTTTCCCGCTCGGCGGCGTCATCATCTCGGAACGGCTGCTGGAACAACTGCGCCGCTCGAACCATCCCGATGCGATGTTCGGTCATGGGCTGACCTACACCAGCCACCCCGTCGGCTGTGCGGTGGCGCTGAAAAACCTCGATTTGCTGGAAGAAAGCGTGCTTGCGCATACGCAGGCGGTCGCCCCCTATTTCCAGGCGCAGCTGAAGACGCTGGAAGAGTTGCCGCTGGTCGGCGAGGTGAGGGGCTTGGGACTGATGGGCTGTGTCGAATGCGTCGCCGACCGCGAAAGCAAGGACCCGCTGCAGCTCGACAAGGATGTCGGAAAACGTATCGATGCCCATTGCTATGAGCTCGGCCTCCTGGTGCGGCCGCTGATCAACATGTGCGTGATGTCGCCGCCACTGATCATCAGCCGAGAGCAGATCGACGACACGGTGGCGATCCTGCGCGAAGGCATTTCACGGACGATGGATGATCTACGCAAAGAGGGTGCTTGGCAGGGGTGAGGTGAGCTGTACAGGCGGCATCGAAGGCCGGCATGCCATAGCCCGGGCTTGCCCGCTCGATGACATCGAAACCGCCGAGACCCCAGGCATAGCCCAGCCAGCCCTGGTAGAGGGCACCTAGCTTGTTTCGGCGCGAAGAATCGTAGGTGAGCGCGATCGACGGCTCGATGCCATGGAAGTCCGAAAGGTCGATGCCAATGGCATAGCCCAGATTGCCGTTGCCAGAGTTCTTCGGCAGATCCACCTTCGGCGTGCCGATCGCCTCTGGATCGCCGCTTTCGGAGGTCGTCGTCGTCGCCAACGTCGTCGCGGCAGGCTCCTCGGGCGCGGCCTGGCTGTCGGTCGACTGATCTGTCGTTCCTACCTCGGCCGCCGCGTCGGGAGCCTCGGCCGCGGGCGCGGCATCTCCCGTGGCATTTGCCGCCGGCGTTGCACCAGCATCATCCGTACCGGAGGCTGTTCCCGAACTCAGCGCTGCCCCGCCATTACCAAAGCCGCCGTCCGATGGTGCGCCAACATCTGGCGAAGTCCCTTGCGCCTCCTGCGCAAAGGCCGCCATCCCTGCAGAGCTTCTAATATAAGAAACAAAAGATGTATCCGCGCCGAAGACGCCTGCGGCAAGCATTGCCGCACCAACAAGCAACTTGTTCATGATTCCCCCGAGCCCAAGTTGCTTATTTCTACTCAACATCCACCAAACGGGTACGACGCCAATTCGTCACAGAGGCAATATCCACAGGGAAATTTTCGAAAGGCACCAGTGGCACCCGTCAATCGTCTTCTGCTCAGCGAGTTAGGCAGCGTGAACAAAACTTTGCGATTGCCGCCTGCGAATCGCTGCGCTGCTCGGACTTCCCCTCCATCGTCGTATTTCAGGCGCGGCAGCAGCTGCCACCCTGCCGGCTAGAGCGCCGCTTACCGTGAAAGCCCCTGTTCGAGCTTTCCGAAGCGCACCAGATCGTTCAGCGCGGAACGGATTTGCGGCCAGGGGAATTCGGAGCATTCCTCCCAGCCTCGCCCTTACGCAATACAGCGTCGAGCTTGCCCGCCACACCAGCAAGAGTGGTGGCGGGGGGTCGTTGAGAACGCTTCCAGCAGATAGTCAGCCCGCTCACCTGTGGCGCCTTGTCACCACGGGCGAGACGGGCGCGCCGGTGCTCACGCGACACCGCAACGCTGGCGGGATGGATGGCATAGGCCTCGATGTCGCGCGCCCACAGCCAACGCGCCAGCCAAAAGCCGACGCCGGCCGCCTCACAGGTGACGGCGATGCGCTTGATCGTGTGCCCGGCTTCGTCGCGCCAGCGCTGCAGCAGCTTCAACAGTGATGGTGCGGCAGCATCGATCTTCTTGAGGGGCTGGCGCTTGAGACCCGGTACGAGCGCGGCGACGAGCCACTTCGCCTTGCTCATTTCGATGACGGCGATGACCGTGTTATCCTGTTCAAGAGCGGTAAGGGACCGGCTCGCGTCAAAAGACTGCGACATGGGGTGCCTCCTTCTGATGGTGGATCCAACAGCGCCTAAGGTGCCCCACTCTCGCCGCTCGCCCCATAGCGTCTACTCCCCACTTTTACGGTGATCGAGCAGCTCTGATCTTTCTTCGCCTTGGCGGCCGCCGGGATGCAGTGCCCGAAATCACGGGCGCCTGACGCACGAGATCGACGACGCGCGATTGATGAATCGAAAATTAGCGCTCAAGCCCCTTGAGCCAACGTTCGGAGTCGATCCGATCCGGTTGAGAGTATTGGTCGGCATTGTCGGCTCTGCCGCGGGCAAGCAAATACTCGACGACACGGATCGGCTTGAACTCTTCCTTCAGAACGGCAATAGCCTCTTTGGGGCGGGCCCGGCCACACATAACCACATCTAATGCCGCATAGCTGTGCTCTGGCCAAGTATGGATACTGATGTGAGATTCCGCCAATAACAGTACGCCTGAGACACCCTCGGGTGAAAACCGATGGAAGTTTGAAAAAAGTATAGTGGCTCCAGCGGACTGTGCGCTTTTCGTAATGGCTGTTTCGATAAAAGCGGGATTGCCAAACCTGTGCCGCCGAACAGATCGACAATATAATGGGCGCCAGCGCAGATCACGCCGTTAACTGAAACAAAGCTACCTGCACCGCCTTCGCGATTGTGCGACATGCTAAAAGCTCCAAAATATCGAAGGAGATCGCTCAGCTATTTTTCTGGCCGACCCAAACGAAAATGGCGTCGTAAAGTGGGTCCCGCTGTATCTCGATACGACGGCATTCCAGCGGGGTGAGCCCCGCATTCTTCATCGCGCTGGCTATCAGTTCGATGCTCAAATACGAATTGTCGTGCCCATCCTTCTGCGCAAATGACTGCCGCCTTGCCCAATCCGCTCCGATAGTTCGGCCCGTGGGTGCAAGGTGATCAGCGATGTGCTGGAAGCAATCGTCGTACGCGTCAGCTGTCCCCGAAATCGCTAGATTACCGAAGGCAGTGATCAAGTCGTATCGGTGGCTGTCCATCCAACTTGGCCACCGCTTCAGGCAGTCGAAAATCAAGAACTCGGCAAAGCGCTCGCGAAGCTGGTTGACCGAGTGATTGGATATTTTGAAATGATCGGCTACCCAACCGTAACACTCAGGAAGCGGTTGATTGCTCCGTACGAAGTTCGCTAGCACGCTAAGGGCTTCAGGCGCGATGTCGCAGCAAGAGAGGCGATTGACTCCCTTGGTTGGGAGATACCAGAACAGCGTCGAAGTTCCAGATCCCAGATCGAGAGCATTTCCCATAACGCCCCATTCCGCCATCGCCTTCAAAATATCCTCGGCCCCTTGGCCCTTGATGAAGGGGCCGGAGAAATACTCCGTCAGATAGGTCTCAAAATAAGCTCGGACGGACGGACGCATTGGAACCAACTGCAGGTCTTTCGTTCGAAAGGCATCACGGTCGTTCTGGAACCCTCGGCCGAGTTCCCACATAACCCCGGACGGGGGGAGCTGATCGTCCCGAATGTCGGTAGTTGCGCTGAGAAGAAAAATCATTCGGGCGTCGTTCGGCTGGTACCAGTTGCGTCCGTAGTCGCCGAACACCTTTTCAACCTTCAATCCAGCATCGACGCAGAGCGCCGTGAACTCGTCGACGCAGTAAGGCCTAAGTCGAATGGTCGTCTCGGTCTCGTCGATGGCCGTCTCAGTGTCACGAATGTGTCTGAACGACACGTCGACTGTGCCGTCACAATTGTGTTGCTGCATACGATGACGAGACAACGTGAGCCTGGCGGCTAGCGGGCGCGTCCACTCAAAGCGCCAACTGCCATCAGGGGCAGTAGGATCGAAATAGTCTGGCTGGAGGTAGGCCTGTTCTGGCCTGACCTTTGCGAAAGACGATAGGTCGATCATCAATGTCCCATCGTCCGAGAGGTGCCGTCGCAGCGCTTTGAGCGACTGCCGCGCCTGGGACAAGTCTACCAACAGCTGAAATGCCTCTCGGGGCACGAGGATAAGGTCGAACCGCTCTTCGAGGTCCAACGTCCGGAGATCCCGAACGAGTGCTGACACATTGTTGAAGCCGAGTTTTTCAGCCTTTTCTGTCAGCCGTTCGACCATAGCCGGTTCGTTGTCGACAGCGACTATCGAACATCCGCTTCGAGCCAAATTAAGCGCGTTACGCCCGACCCCACACGGAATCTCAAGGACCGAGCGCGTAGAACCACCAACAAGACTGGCGAGAAAAGCATGGTCTACAGTGTCCGTATATTCGACATCGTAGTACGCGGCCCGTTCTTTATATGATATCTTATGCCGCATCGCCATGGCCGCCCCCTCACGCGGATTTCTTGGCCAATGCCTCGATCAAGGCAAAGTCGCTAATCACGTGCGGATGGATGATCTCACCGTTTTCAACAAATTTGCCCTTTTGGGAAACCGAGTCCTGGAAATCCTTAAGGAAAATCGATTTGCCGAGACTAATAAGATAACGCGTATGGTTTGTGGTTGCCCCGATCGACGCCGTCTGATGCACGTGAGCTGGCATTACGGGATCCTTGTAGTGCCAAACGCCATGCACCTTATATGGTGCCGCGCCCATCCAGGTGAATGTATGGGCCGTCGGGATGTATCCTGCTCCATAGCCGCAAGTGACGTCGATGATCATCGAGCCTTCCTTCATCTTCTTGACGAGTTCGTCTGTGAGCATCGCTGGTGTATCGTAGGTCGAAATCAAAGTCGCTCCGATCACCAGGTCGGCGTCGGGTATCTCTCGCTCCAGGGCTTCTTGCGAGACAATCAGGCATTTGACGTTCGAGGGAACGGTCGCCTCAAATCGGCGGAGGCTTTCCTCGCGGTAGCCAAAGACAACAACTTCGTTTCCGAGACCTGCGGCTGTTCGAGCAGCTGCTGCGCCGACATTTCCATGCCCGATGACGACGACTTTCGGCGGCTTCATCCCCGGTAGGGAAGCCAGCATTATGCCGAGCCCTCCCTGCGTCGATAGCAGGTGATGGGCCCCAAAGAGCACAGCCAATTTCCCGCTGATCTCGCTATCGGGCGTCATGAGCGGAAACGAACCATCTGCGGCCTGAAAGTACTCATAGCTATAGGCTGTCACCCCATGCTCGCGCAGGTGGTGCGTTAGCTCGTAGTTTTCGCCTGGGTAAAAGTATGCGCCAATATGCAGCGGGCGGCACAGGTACCGCCGTTCGGCGACGCTCGGAAACTTATATTTCAAGAGGAATGGAGAAACTGTCCAAGCCTCGTCTGTTGAAACGATTTCGCCCCCTGCCGCCTTGTAGTCCCCATCAAACGCTCCCGAGGCGGCTCCGGCATCATGCTCAACGTAAACCTTAAAACCGGCCTCGACAAACTGTCGAACACCTTGCGGAAGCATGATAACCCGCTTCTCGTTGTCGCGGGTTTCTTTCAGGATAGAGACCGAGGGTTTATCCGTCATATTGGTACTCTTCATTTCGAGATTTTGTAGAAGTGTCGCGCTAGGCCCCTGACCTGCGTCCTGGTTAGATTCGAGCTGTTTCGTCGCGTTTTAGGAATAGCGTCAGCCGCACCAGCAGACTGAGAATTCCCACCTAACGCTGCGAAAGCGTTAGCGGACGATGCAGGGCTTTCATTCGGCAGGAGCCTGCAGCAGCGCTTCGTCTGATCTTCTCAACCTTCCGCATTCTCTTCCTCCCGAGCCCGCTCATAACGCTCAGCATTTCCTGACCGATCTCCGTCGCCTCGACGCTTGCGGTATGGGAAGCTCTGACCCGAGCTCTCGCCTGATATTCCCGCCCGCGGTCCCTTCACGTCCAACCTCAGACGGCGAGACAATGCCGACTATTGTGTTTCGCCCGATCGTCAATGAATTGCTTCAACTCGGCTCGCCACATAATCAGTCCCCGTGGCTCGGCATGGTACGCCTGCAGATCTTCAGCCATCTTCAGTTGCTCCGAGCAATTCAGGCGAATTGCCATCGTCATCTCCCTTGGTTTGCGGGCAATTGCCGTCACGATGGCTTCCCAAAGTTGATGTGCAAGTGACGTGCCATCCTGATGATGTAGCTCCGCGCTGATACTCAAGTTGGGCCGGCCGCCTTCTCCCCGCGCGCGTCTTCTTTTGTTGCTTTGAGGGCTTCGCACGAAATGCAAAACGTTCGACTATAATGCGTCCGTTCGATAGTGGACAGTTTGGGCCAAAGGCCACAATATTGTTTGCATCGGTCGAGACACATGGGAGCGGCGCCGGCTTGAGCGCTGCCGCCCAAGCCGCTTCGAGAGCATGCCGCTCATCCATCTCATCTGCTTTTGGACCGATTTTGACACAAAACTTTCTCTCCGGTGCGCGACACCCAGGCTGGAGCGCGTATGTTGACATAAAGATGTCTTTATGTGAATGGACACTACTGTCGTCTTGAGGATGAAAATGTCGCAGAATTCTGCATCGCTGGACGCATTGTTCGGCTCCGTCGCGGCAAAGCCCGACGAGTCGGAAGTGCTTGCGGCGCTGACGGCAGCGGCGCGTGAGCGCATCCTCATCCTCGACGGCGCCATGGGCACGCAGATCCAGGGGCTGGGTTTCGATGAAGATCATTTCCGTGGTGAGGCCTTCGCCGGCTGCGCCTGCCATCAGCAAGGCAACAACGATCTTCTGATCCTGACGCAGCCGAAGGCAATCGAGGAGATCCACTATCAATACGCCATCGCAGGCGCGGATATCCTCGAAACCAACACCTTCTCCTCGACGTCGATCACCCAGGCCGATTACGGCATGGAGGATGCCGTCTATGCGCTGAATCGCGATGGCGCGCGGCTGGTGCGGCGCGCCGCTGTTCGTGCCGAGCAGCAGGATGGCAAGCGCCGTTTCGTCGCCGGCGCGCTGGGGCCGACCAACCGCACCGCCTCGATGTCGCCCGACGTCAACAATCCCGGCTATCGCGCCGTGACCTTCGACGAATTGCGCCTCGCCTATGGCGAGCAGCTGCGCGGCCTGATCGATGGCGGCGTCGACATCATCCTGATCGAGACGATCTTCGACACGCTGAACGCCAAGGCGGCAATCTTCGCAGCAGAAGAGGTCTTCAATGAGAAGGGCGTGCGCCTGCCGGTGATGATTTCCGGCACCATCACCGATCTGTCCGGCCGCACGCTGTCCGGCCAGACGCCGACCGCCTTCTGGCATTCGGTGCGCCATGCCAGCCCCTTCACCATCGGCCTCAACTGCGCGCTCGGCGCCAATGCCATGCGCGAGCATCTGGCCGAGATATCAGGCGTCGCCAACACTTTTGTCTGCGCCTATCCAAATGCCGGCCTGCCCAATGAATTCGGCCGTTATGACGAGAGCCCGGAATTCATGGCCGCGCAGATCGAGGATTTCGCCCGCGAGGGGCTGGTCAATATCGTTGGCGGCTGCTGCGGTTCGACGCCTGAGCACATCCGCGCCATCGCAGAGGCGGTGCGGAAATATCCGCCGCGCACCATTCCCGACATCGTGCGCAAGATGCGCCTGTCCGGGTTGGAACCGTTCACGCTGACGGATGAGATTCCCTTCGTCAATGTCGGCGAGCGCACCAATGTCACCGGCTCAGCCAAGTTCCGCAAGCTGATCACGGCGGGCGACTATGTCGCCGCGCTCGACGTGGCGCGCGACCAAGTCGCCAATGGCGCGCAGATCATCGACATCAACATGGACGAGGGACTGATCGATTCGAAGAGGGCGATGGTGGAGTACCTCAACCTGATCGCCGCCGAGCCGGACATCGCCCGTGTTCCTGTCATGGTCGACAGTTCCAAATGGGAGATCATCGAAGCCGGCCTGAAATGCGTGCAGGGCAAGCCGCTGGTCAACTCCATCTCTATGAAGGAAGGCGAGGCGGCATTCCTGCATCATGCCAGACTCGTGCGCGCCTATGGCGCGGCGGTGGTCGTCATGGCCTTCGACGAGGACGGCCAGGCCGACACCAAAGCGCGCAAGGTCGAAATCTGCACCCGCGCCTACAAGCTTTTGACCGAACAGGCCGGCTTCCCGCCCGAGGATATCGTCTTCGACCCCAATGTCTTCGCCATTGCCACCGGCATCGAGGAGCACGACAATTACGGCATCGACTTCATCGAGGCGACGGGAGAGATCACCGGGACGCTGCCGCATGTCCATATCTCAGGCGGCGTGTCGAACCTGTCCTTCTCGTTCAGGGGCAACGAGCCGGTGCGCGAGGCCATGCATGCGGTGTTGCTTTACCATGCTATCCAGGCGGGCATGGACATGGGCATCGTCAACGCCGGACAGCTTGCCGTCTACGAATCCATCGATCCCGACCTGCGCGAAGCCTGCGAGGATGTCGTCAACAACCGTCAACCGAAAGGCGGCGGCACCGCCACCGAACGCATGCTGGAGATCGCCGAACGCTTCAAGGGCACGGCGGGCCAGGAAGCCAAGGAGCGCGACCTCGCCTGGCGCGAATTGCCAGTTGCGCAGCGGATCAGCCATGCGCTGGTCAACGGCATCACCGAATTCATCGATGCCGACACCGAGGAAGCGCGGCTGGCCGCCGAGCGCCCGCTGCATGTCATCGAAGGCCCGCTGATGGCCGGCATGAACGTCGTCGGCGACTTGTTCGGCGCCGGCAAGATGTTCCTACCGCAAGTGGTGAAATCGGCGCGGGTGATGAAACAGGCGGTGGCCGGCTTGCTGCCGCATATGGAGGCCGAGAAGCTGGCCAATACCGCCAATGGCATCGACAATGGCGAACGCCAGACGGCGGGCAAGATCCTGATGGCGACGGTGAAGGGCGATGTCCACGACATCGGCAAGAACATCGTCGGCGTCGTGCTGGCCTGCAACAATTACGAGATCATCGATCTCGGCGTCATGGTGCCGGCGGCAAAAATCCTGCAGACGGCGCGAGAGCAAAATGTCGACATCATCGGCCTGTCCGGCCTGATCACGCCCTCGCTCGACGAGATGGCGCACATGGCCGCCGAGATGGAGCGCGAAGGCTTTGACATTCCGCTTTTGATCGGCGGCGCGACGACCAGCCGCGTGCACACGGCGGTCAAGATCCACCCGCGCTATGCGAAAGGCCAGACCGTCTACGTCACCGACGCCAGCCGGGCGGTCGGCGTGGTGTCGTCCTTGCTGTCGAATGACAGCAAGGCGAAGTATGTCGACACGTTGCGCGCCGAATACAAGAAAGTCGCCGACGCGCATGCCCGGTCCGAAGCCGACAAGCAGCGGCTGCCGCTGGCCAAGGCGAGGGCCAATGCGCATCGGATCGATTGGTCTGAATATGAGCCGCCGAAGCCGTCCTTCACAGGTGTGAAGGTCTTCGAGAACTGGGATCTCACGGAACTCGCGCGCTACATCGACTGGACGCCGTTCTTCCAGACCTGGGAGCTGAAAGGGCGCTATCCCAAGATCCTCGAAGACGAAGCGCAAGGACCCGCCGCGCGCCAGCTGTTCGAGGATGCGCAGGCGATGCTGAAGCAGATCATCGCCGAAAAATGGTTTGCGCCACGCGGCGTCATCGGCTTCTGGCCGGCCAATGCCACCGGCGACGATATCAGGCTGTTCACGGATGAGGGGCGATCGCAGGAGCTGGCGACCTTCTTCACGCTGCGCCAACAACTGACCAAGCGCGACGGCAAGGCCAATGTCGCATTGTCGGATTTCGTCGCGCCGGTGGACAGCGGCAAGCCCGACTACATCGGCGGCTTCATCGTCACGGCCGGCATCGAGGAGGTGGCGATCGCCGAACGATTTGAGAGGGCCAATGACGACTATTCGTCGATCATGGTCAAGGCGCTGGCCGACCGCGTCGCTGAGGCCTTCGCCGAGCGCATGCACGAGAAGGTGCGCAAGGAGTTCTGGGGCTATGCGGTCGACGAAAAGCTGGCGCCGGACGAGCTGATCGGCGAGCCCTATCGCGGCATCCGCCCGGCGCCCGGTTATCCCGCCCAGCCCGACCACACCGAGAAGGCCACACTGTTCCGGCTGCTCGACAGCGAGCGCAATGCCGGGGTGAGCCTGACCGAAAGCTATGCGATGTGGCCCGGCTCGTCTGTGTCGGGGATCTATCTGTCGCATACCGAAAGCTATTATTTCGGCGTCGCCAAGGTCGAACGCGACCAGGTTGAGGACTATGCACGCCGCAAGGACATGCCGCTCGCGGAAGTGGAGCGCTGGCTCGGACCCATTCTCAACTATGTGCCAGCGCACTATGCCGAGGCTGCGGAGTAGTGGCGGCAAGCTCTGCCGTCTTACGCTCCGAGCCGCAACTGCCGTTTCTGTATCATGGAAATGAGGTCCCGGATAAACGCTCAGGTCATAGGAATGTCAGCTGAGGCACAATTTCCATTCACGCGTTTCCGGCCGCCTCAGCGATGGCCATATCCCTCGCGCGCAGGAAGACGCTCTCCATCCGCCAGTGCTCGTTGGTGTAGCGGGGGTCGTGTGCCCATTCGTCCCAGCCATGATTGCGGCGGAATTCGCCGAGCAGGCCGGAAGCTGCAAATGACCTTTCCGAAAAGTTTGCGACAGAACCTTTCTATCGCTACCCCATTCGTTCTGAGGCGAACGAACCGGGTGATGGTGGAAATACAACCGTCTTGTTCCCGTTTAGGAAAACTCGGCCATGGATGTGGGCGTGTATCGCCCGTGCCAAGGCCTGTGCTTCAACGTCACGACCCAAGCTGACGTAATCCTCATTGGACTGCGCATGTGTCACCCGAATGATGTCTTGCTCAATGATCGGCCCCTCATCTAGATCGGCAGTGACGTAATGAGAGGTCGCGCCGATCAATTTCACTCCGCGTTCATACGCTTGCTTGTAGGGATTGGCGCCCTTGAACGAAGGAAGAAACGAATGGTGGATGTTGATAATGCGGCCGGACATCTTCCGACATATTTCATCCGAGAGAACCTGCATGTAGCGAGCTAGAACGATCAGCTCGGCCTTGGTCTCGGTCACTACAAGCATCTGCTGGGCTTCCGCTTCGGCTTTATTTTCCTTCGTTACCATGATGCAGTGAAACGGAATGTCGTGATTCACCACGACCTTTTGATATTCCATGTGATTGGAGATCACCGCCACGATATCGATCGGGAGAGCGCCAATGCGCCAACGGTAGAGGAGATCGTTGAGGCAGTGGCCGAAGCGAGAGACCATGACGATAACTCTTCGCTTCACGGCCTCGTCAAAGAATTCTGAATCCATCGCGAAGCGCGATGCGATTGGATCGAAGCCGACGCGGAGCTCGTCCAGGTTTCGCCCACCTTCAGACCGGAAGCTCACTCTCATAAAGAAGTTGCCAGTATCAACATCGTCAAACTGCGCACTGTCCGTGATGTTGCAAGTTTGATCAGCGAGAAAGCTGGAGATCGCAGCCACTATGCCCCTGGTGGAACGACATTTCACGCGAAGTGCAAATTTCGACATTGTTCGTTCCTCAGTTGTTTCGCGCCGCCAAGGTGTGACGGAATGCGGAAAGGGTATTCGCGAGCAAACACGCGATTGTCATCGGACCCACGCCGCCTGGGACAGGTGTAATCGCTTGAACGTGAGCAGCCTCTGCAAATGCGACATCGCCAACAAGGCGCGGCTTTCCGCCTTGGGTCACCCGATTGATACCTATGTCGACGACAACCGCGCCTGGCTTGATCCAATCACCTCGGATCATTTCTGCGCGTCCGACCGCGGCGACTAGAATGTCGGCCATCCTGCAGAGAGCCGGAAGTTCGCGGGTCCGCGAATGAGCGACTGTTACAGTGCAATTCTCAGCCAGCAACAGTTGGGCCATTGGTTTGCCGACGATATTGCTTCGTCCAACTATGATCGCGTGGAGACCAGCTAAATCGCCGAGACGATGCTTCAGGAGCAATAGGCAGCCGCGAGGAGTGCACGGAACGAACCCTTCTTGGCCGGTCGCCAGCCTGCCGGCATTCTGGACATGAAACCCGTCGACGTCTTTGGTCGGATCAATCGCGTTGAGAACCATGTTCGGATCAATCTGAGACGGCAATGGTAGCTGTACCAAAATGCCATGCACAGAAGGGTCCTGATTCAATTCATTAACGATTGACAACAGGTCGTCCTGATTGGTGTCGGCTGGAAGTTTGTGTTCAAAGGACGCCATACCCACCGCAAGCGTCTGACGGTGTTTGTATGCGACATAGACAGCACTCGCTGGGTCTTCTCCCACTAAGATCACTGCCAAGCCCGGCACTTTTCCGGTTGCCGATCTCAGCGCAGCTACATCGGCGGCAATCTGCGTGGTAAGGGTGTTTGCGACTGCTTTTCCGTCGATGAGCTTGCTGGGTTGAATGCCAACGGTCATGATTTTGCCTTTCGGTCTCGCGGGCGTCGAAGAATGCTGGACGCCGTGCCGGTACGACCAGCGCGGCTGCGATGGAAATCCCTGCGGACCGAGGGACAATTAGTCTATCTCAACTGAGAATAGATCGAAAAAGTGGATACTGATATTGAGACGGAGCAAGTCTCACTATCGAGATCCCAAGTGACTAAGAAAGGTTTCAAATTCAGCCTCCGGGATCGCCGCAGTGTGTTCGGGTCCGGGATAGGCACCGGAATAGATGTCAGCCCGGAATTCCCGGAATGCCGCGACGCGTTCACTATTCAGTCGGTCGAACTCGGCCTTGAAGTTGCGATACGCCTTGGCGTGGCGCGGAAGGCGGTTCCGGCCGTAGCCGAGCACGTCCTCTGCGAACAGGTACTGGACATCGCCACCTGAGCCCGAACCGAGGCTGAAGTAGATCATCGATGTGTTTTTGGCGAAGAACTCGGCTATCCGGCCGGGAACGACCTCAAGCTCAACAGCGAAACAACCGATTTCCTCGAGCCGTTTTAGTCGCTTCCACATCGTCAGCGCCTCTGATGCGGTCTTTCCGACAGCGCGCCAGCCGGTCCAGGTAACGTAAGATGGAATAAGGCCCACATGAGCGACAATCGGAATGTGATTTTCGCACATTGTCCTCTGGATATCGAAAGAAGCGGCACAATAGAAACAATCGCCCCCAATCGCTGTGTAGCGGTAAGCCGCCTCCAGGAATTGCTCGGCGCTGACCAGCAGCTTTCCGTCCACGGTTCCTTTCGTTGGCGGCGTCAGGCCGATCTGCACGAAGCACGCCCCCGCCGCCTCACGCATTTCGGGGGTGAAGTCCTTTGCCTCGATTGACAGGAGATCGATCCCCGCAGCGGCGGCGGCGGCGGCTTCCTCCGTGCTGGTGACATAGAGCATCGAAAGCTTTTCGCCCCGTCGCTTCTTCGCGCGTATGTCTTCGACGTGAGGTCTGTTGTGGTACATGATCGTGGGTCTCCGCGAAATGCGACTCCCTTTAATGAGTCTCGCTTACTCAACGGGTATCAGGAAGGTCAGGACTGAACCGGCACCCTGAACGAGGGTCCCAAGCTTGGCGTTCAATCGAGCGTTCTCGGGTGCGGAAAGGTGCGTCTCGAAGGCCGCCTGGTCCGCGTAGACCTCGTAGACGACAAACTTGTCTGGTCGACCGTCGACTTGGCGGCAGGCAAACGCTCGGTTCCCAGGTTCTTGCCGAACAATGCGCCCGTAGTCGCATAGCAAGCCGCGGACCTTTTCAACCGTCTCCGGAAGAGCCGTGACTTCCGCGATTACGGCTTTCGCGTTGATGTCGGTCAACGGATAGTCTCCTCAGACATCGATTATCACGCGGCCGCCTTCGACCTTAACGGCGTAGGTGCGCAGGTTATCGCAGGCGGGAGGCGTCTCGACCTCGCCGGTTGTGAAGTCGAAGACCGAGGCATGCTTGGGGCATTCCACCGTATTCTCCATCACCAACCCGTCGGCGAGGTGGATATTCTCGTGGGTACAAAGCCCGTCCGTGCAGTAATACTGGTCCTGATGATTCCGGAAGATTGCGAACGTCTTACCTGCATGGTCGAACCGTAGGCCGCCTTCCTCTTCCAGGTCGTCGGCTCCACAAACGTCAATCCAAGGCATCGTCACTCTCGCTAGATTTTGAGGCAACAGGGTTCGAGCGGGTTCAGGCCGATTTGTCCTTGAGGCGCTCTTTCTTGGCGCGGAAACGCGCCTTCATCCGTTCGTCAGATTCCTTCGACCCGTCGTGATAGGTGCCGAACATCCGGTCCACGGGGACGAGCCCCTCGCCTCCGTAATTCACCTCGAAATACTTATGGTGGAGGTAGTGCATATAGGCGTGGGTATCGAACCCCTGCTCATCGCTGGTCTCAACCGTGTCGAAACCGATGTGCCCAGGCACGGCGCCGAAACCCGCGAAGTGTAGCTGGTAGAGTGCAATGACGGGGTTTGAGGGGATAACGAAGTGCCAGAAAACCACCCCGAAATAGAGCAAGTGCTCAATGGGATGCATCGATAGCGATGACCACGGGCTGGGATTTATGGAGTTGTGGTGCACCGAATGGACGTATTTGTAGAGCACTGGGACGTGGATCAGCCGGTGGATGCAATAGAAGTGGAAGTCGTGAATTATTGGCACCACGACAGCCACGACCCCGAGCCACACAGGGTGCTCGGCGAAGTTGAGCCAGGGTATGTATCCATTCGCGGAACTCCACAGCATCAAGACCTGCAGGCACGTCCATATCGGTACACCGATCAGCAGCGACCGCAGCATATTGTCGAGGGTCTGCTTATTGAACCAAAATACATTTGATTGCTGATCCGCCGGGAACTTGTGGTTGTACTTAAATCGGTTCCCCTGCCGACGGCGAACGTAAAGCGGCAACTCCCAGCTTTGGTACCAGAGAAAGGCCAGGATGAGGTTCACCGCCAGCATTTTCAGCGACCAACCCCATGCAAAGTTCTGCAGGACTGCGGCGTCAGGGACAACCAGCTGCCAGTAGGCGAGTGCCGAGACCATGAACAGCAGGTTGTACGGAAAGAAGTAAGATGGAAGCCACTTCAGAAGCTTCTTTGGATTGGGAGGGAAGAGCCATATTGGCGCCGGCTCCAACAGCTCGTTGGGAGCCCAATCGCCGCGCTTGCTGCGCGTTCCAAACTTAAGATCGTCCATCGGATGCTCCTTTCGATCTCGCCCCGAAAGGCCCGATCGGCCTACAACATGCCAATATTCCAACAAATGGTCAATAACTAAATCCGGTTGATTTACAAAAAAAATCATGCCAGATTTCGGCCGTCGATCCTACGGCAAGCTGACGGGTGGAAGACGAAGCACTACGACCGCATTCACGCGCTCAAAGGGAGCCTCAATTGGGATATCAGACGCGGCGGGCACTGGCGCGATGGCATCGCGGGCGTTCTGGACGTCAAGACCGGCCAGCAGTAACGAGAAGGGCGCCATGATAACCGGCGTTTCCGATCTTAACGCCCCTGAAAACGCGAGCTGTATCTAATGTCAGTCGACAGCACCTTCAACGCATTCGTAGGCAACGCGACGCACCGTGGCGGCAACCAGATAGGTGTCAAACACTACAATGAGCGCTTAATCCTTAGTCTGATCCAGGAGGCTGGCGCGCTTTCCAAGGCCGAGATCGCGCGCATTACACATTTGTCCTCGCAAACGGTCACGATTATCGTAAATCGCCTCCTCAAGGAAGGATACCTGCGGAAGAAGGACGTAATCCGCGGCCGGATTGGTCAGCCTTCTACTCCGATCGAGATTGCACCGGATGGAGCGATTTCGATCGGGGTCAAGATTGGCCGCCGCTCCTTGGATCTGCTGGCTCTATCGTTCGACCGCCGGGTGATTGCTAAGAAAAGCTTTGCCTACGATGCCCTCGACGCGGACGTCGTCTCGGGCCTGATGGGAACAGCGTTCGACAGCCTGAAGGATGATTTGAGCCGCGTCCAGAAATCCAGACTCGTGGGCGTAGGTATTGCTGCTCCAACGGCGATCGAGTCTGGCATAGCCGTCATCGGTGATCCTGGCGGTGCATCCCCACGCTGGCGGGAGGCCGACATGGTCGCCAGGGTCGAAGAAACCTCCGGCTTGAGCGCCGTGGTGCTCAATGACGCTGACGCTGCTTGCTTGGCTGAGATTGATTTCCGGAGAGAGAACCGGAATCGGTCAATCGTATACTTTTACATCAGCACCTTGATTGGCGGCAGTGTTGTTTTGGAGGGCAATCTAATTACCGGCCACACCGGCAACGCGGGCGCGGTGGGTGCAATCCCTCTTAAACTTGGATCGCACAATAGGAGTCCAGCGCCCGCGCGGTTGAGTCAAGCCGCCTCCCTCAATCGGTTGGAGGTCCTTGCGGCGCAGCACAAATTGCCAATGAAGACGTTCCGTGAAGATGGTGGATCCGTCGCCAAGCTTGATGAACCGGCACTTGCCTGTTTCGATGAGTGGTGCGATCTGGCGGCGGATGCACTTGCTTTTGCGGCCATCTCTGGCACGAGCTTCATCGAAGCCGATAGTGTCGTTGTTGACGGCGTCCTCTTGCGACCTCTCCTCGATCGTCTCATCGTGAGCGTCCGGGAACGAGTGGCAGGCTACGATCTGGAGGGCATCATCATTCCTGAGTTCCGTGTGGGCTCGATCGGGTTTAACGCCCGCGCGATTGGCGCTGCTCTGGTTCCATTGAACGAACAGTTTGCGCCAGACAACAAAGTCGTTCTCAAGAGCTGAAGTGAAGGACCGCATGGCAGAGATAGCTATTGTCGGCGCCGGAGAATGCGGTGTCCGCGCCGCATTCACGTTGCGGGAACTTGGTTTTCAAGGGTCGGTAACGTTGCTGACTGCAGAGAAAGCTCTGCCATATGAACGACCGCCGTTATCCAAGACGATGCTAGCCAATCCCAAGGCCATTCGTGCCGAAGATGCCTATCCCGGAGCAGGGATCGAACTCCGACGTGGTGCGCTGGTCGAGTCTCTGGTGCCTGAGAGGCGGGAGATTCACCTCGCCGATGGCACGCTCTTGACGTATGATCAGTTGCTCCTTGCGACGGGAGCCCGTGCCAGATTGTTTCCTGGCCTTGAAGGCTGTCTCACACTACGAACCGATGTGCAGGCGCGGCGCATTATGCTGGAGTTCAGCAGCAATGCGCGCATCGGGGTCATTGGTGGCGGATTCATTGGCCTTGAACTCGCCGCGACTGCGCGGCAGGCAGGTGCCGAGGTTACGGTGATCGAGACCGCACCGCGCATTCTCGGACGCGCCGTGCCCGGGGCGATCGCCCAAATCGTTCACGCGCGGCACGAAACCGCAGGGGTCAAGATTCTGACTGGTACTGTCGTCACCGAGGCTGGAACGAACCGCATTGTGCTGGCCAACGGGATTGAACTGGAGTTCGACGCCGTTATCGCTGGCGTCGGGGCGATCCCTAATACCGAGCTCGCCGAAAAGGCCGGTCTGCTCGTGGATAACGGGATTGTTGTCGACAGCGCATTCCGAACCTCCGAACCCAATATCTTCGCCGCAGGCGACTGCTGCAATTTCGAGTGGCGAGGAGCCCGTATGCGACTTGAAAGCTGGAAGGCCGCACAGGACCAGGGTGCCCATGCCGCAGCAGCCATGCTCGGTGCCAGTGGAGAGTACCAGAAAGTCCCGTGGTTTTGGTCGGATCAGTTCGATCTGACTCTGCAGGTCGCAGGGCAGTTCGATCTAACCCGGGATATACATCACCGCGCAGCCTCCGGTGGGGTCCGCATCGTCTTTCAGTGCGATCAAGATGCCCGGGTCTCAGCGGCCGCCGCAATAGGACAGGGGAACACGGTCGCGAGGGACATGAGTGTTCTCGAGAAGCTCATCGAGCGCGGAACTGTGGTTGCGGCCAGTTCGCTGATAGACCCTGACTTTAGGATCAAGGGCTTGCTCAAGTAATCAAGTAATAAAGCCGCCGGAGGTCTACCAGCCCAAGCCAAGGTGCGGTCCGCGGCCGTCGTCGCGGCATCCGCTCCAGCACTTCTCGACCGAAATCAACTAAAATGCTCTATTCGTTCGGATAGCGCAGTCCGATTTGCGCCCTGATCGTATCAAGTGATTGCATTATCGACACGGTCTCGTTAGCAGGCATGATCTCACCGGACAATTTTCCAGCCGTCACAAGCCTCTCCATTTCGGCAGCTTCATATTGCATGCCACGTCCTGCTACCGACGACGAATACTCTTCTATCACCCTGTCATTCTTGTCGATGTGGCGAAATGAAGTTGGCGAATACCAGGTAGATGCAATCTCAACTCTCCCCTCGGTGCCGAGGATCGATGCAACATTGGGTCCGGTGTTGTCGAGACTGGAGATGGTGGTAGACAAAGCCCCGCCGGCGTGTTGGAAGATAGTTGCTACCTCAGCGTCCACTCCTGTCTCCTTAATCCGAGCCATCGAAACGATGTGTTCAGGCTCTCCGAGCACGTCAAAGGCGAACGAAATGGGGTAAATGGCGAGATCAAGCAGGGCGCCTCCGCCGAGTTCCAGAGCGTTGAGCCGATGATTGGGATCGCCAGGAAGGTCACGAGTATGATCGGCGATCACCGAATAGATCTTTCCAAGCACTCCTGATGCGATGATCTCCCGGATGCGCACCATATGAGGAAGGAAGCGCGTCCACATCGCCTCCATCACGACCAGGTTTTTCGCAGAGGCGAAATCAACGACATTGCGCGCTTCCCGTGCATTGATCGTGAATGGCTTTTCGATAAGCACGTGCTTGCCGGCGGTCAGCGCCTTAAGCGCGTTGTCGGCGTGCATCGGATGGGGTGTAGCCACATAGATAATATCGACCTCCGGGTCCGACAAAAGGTCCTTGTAGCTGGCGTGCGCGTTGGGAATACTGAAACGATTGGCGAACTTGTCGGCTCCTGCCTGTGTTCGAGAGCCGACAGCCGAGACACGATGACCGGCAAGCTGCAAATCCTGGACAAAGAGATCAGCAATCCAGCCGGTCGCTAGAATCCCCCAACGCAATTCGGCGTTCATTATCTTACCTCAAGGCTCGACTGTGAATTCAACTTTGTAGGTGTCACGCTGCATGAGATATTGACTAGCCTCACCTACTTGCGTCGAACGCGACCCGCGTGCCGCTGGTCGTGTCGAAGAAATGCAGATGTTTCGGATCGAAGCGGATGCCGACGTTTTCTCCCATGTGCACCTTGGTATTTTTGTCGGTCTTCACGGCGACCAAGTTTTTGCCGACCTTTACGGTAACCAGCGTGCTGTCGCCCAATAGTTCGGTGGTATAAACCTCGCCGGCCATATTACCCGCGTCTGTTTCGCTGAGCCGCATATCTTCGGGTCGCTGGCCGACGGTGATCGCGCCGTTCACGCCGGCCGGAGCCGCAAGCGTCAACTCGGAGTCCTGCACCCGTCCGTCGGCAATTGCTATCGGAAGCAGGTTCATGGGTGGATTGCCGAGGAAGCCGGCAACAAAGACGTTTGCCGGCGTGTTGTAGATGTCGAGGGGTGTGCCGACCTGCTGTAGTTTGCCGTTCGCCATCACGGCGACACGGTCAGCCAGCGTCATCGCTTCGACCTGGTCGTGCGTCACATAGATCGTAGTGGTACCGAGGTCGCGCTGCAGGTGCTTCAATTCCGCGCGCATATAGACGCGCAGCTTGGCGTCGAGATTGGACAGAGGTTCGTCCATCAAAAACAGTTTGGGCGTGCGTACGATGGCACGACCGAGCGCCACGCGCTGTCTTTGCCCGCCGGACAGTTGACCGGGTTTGCGCTCTAGAAGCCCGCCGAGTTCGACGCGCTCGGCGGCGGCGCGTACCTGGCGCTCGCGTTCCTCACGGTTCACACCTGCGACTTTGAGCGGATAACCAATATTGTCCGCCACGGTCATATGCGGATAGAGGCCATAGTTCTGGAACACCATGGCGAGGTCGCGTTTACCCGGGGGCAAATCGTTGACCACACGATCGTCTATGCGAATCTCGCCAGCGCTCGGGTCGTCGAGCCCGGCGATCATGCGCATTGTGGTGGACTTGCCACAGCCAGAGGGCCCGAGCAACACGATGAACTCGCCATCGGCCATGGCGAGCGAGATCTTTTCCACGGCGACAAAGGAGCCCCAAAATTTAGATACGGATGACAACGTTACGGAGGCCAAGATCATATCCCTTCGTGGACGATGCTACGGACAGCAGTCATAGCTGTGGAGTATTTGTCACGATAAATCGTTGACGGCGATGGTCGGTTTTGGGAACGCCTCCGACGGTCGTTCAGCCCGCATCGAGCAAACTGAAACTCCATGAACTCCCGCTCAGGTCGGCCCATGTAGCCGGCGATGTCGGTGCCAAGTGCTAAGGCGCCAACGTCAGTACCGGTGAGAATATGCACATGCACGTCTGGATCAGAGGGCACTACGTTCAGCTTCTCCAGCCAGTCCCACGTCAGCAACGCGATGCTGGGCTCAGGAATATCCAAGAGCATGATATCCGACACGTCAGCCCTTCACCGCGCCGGCCGTCAGGCCTGCTACGAACTGTCGTTGCAGAAAGAAGAAGACAGCGACCACGGGCATGGAGATCATCACGGATGAGGCCATGAGCTCTCCGTAGCGGATGCCGTACTGGCCGATAAAGTCATTCACTCCAACTGGCAGCGTGCGCATCTCCTTGGTCGAGGTAAAGGAGAGCGCAAAGAGGAACTCCTGCCAGGTGACGATAAGCACAAAGACTGCAGTGGCGACTATCCCCGGCCGGCAAAGCGGCACGATTATCTCGAAAAACGTTCTGAACGGCCCGGCCCCATCGATCGCCGCCGCTTCTTCGAGTGTCAGCGGCAAATTGGCCATGAAGCCACGCAGCATCCAGATCGCCACCGGCAAGGTTACGGTGACGTAGGCGAGGATCAACGACGTATATGTGTTGAGTAGGTTGGCCCCCTTCATCATCTTGTAGATCGGGATGATGATGGCGCTGGCCGGGAACATCTGCGTGACGATCACCAGCGTCATGGCGATGATAAGTAGGCGGACGTGGGTGCGCGTAAATGCATAGGCGGCCAGCAGGGCTAACGAAACGGTGATGATGACGGTGGACAGTGAAACGATGACCGAATTCATAAAATAGGTTCGGAACTCCGGCCGGAATGCAGTGATGTAGTTGTCGAAGGTCGGGTTCTCCGGCCACAGCCTGGCGGGAATGGAAAAAGGCTCGGCCGCCGGCTTCAACGACACTGAAACCATCCAAAAGAAGGGCACCAGGATTATCAGCGCCAATACGACGTTGAGGGCCAGCAGTGCGGCTTGGCGGCTCCTGTGGGAACGGGTGTTCATGACGCCTTCCCCCTATGCCGGCCGCGCGACAAAACGCCGAAATAGACCATTATCAGCAGCGCCAGGACCAAGATTGAAAAAACGCCATATACAGCGGCTTCGCCAAAGCGAAATTGTCCGAAACCGAGTTCGTAGATCTGGGTTGGGAAGATGGCTGTGGCATTCTGTGGGCCACCGTTTGTCATCACCCAGATTATGTCGAAGTAATTGAAAGTGAGGATAGTGGTAAGGAGGAGATTGATGGCGATCACGTCTTTGATTCCGGGGAGCACAACGTCAAACAGGCGCCTAGTCGCTCCCGCTCCGTCTATCTTGGCGGCCTCGACCTGCTCTTGGTCGACCGTCTGCAGGGCCGCTAAGTAGACGATCGCCGAGAAGGGGAACCCTTTCCATACGGCCGCCATAATGATCGAGCCCATGGCTGTCGACGTTTCCGCCAGCCAAGCGGTACCGTGGTCGATCAGTCCCAGGCTAATAAGTAACGAGTTCACCAAACCGAGTTGCGGGTCATACATGAATCGCCAAAGGATGGCGGCCACTACGCCGGGGAGGACCCAAGGCAAAAGCACCAACGACCGCATAAGTCCCTGGCCAGGCATCTGCTGATTGAGCAGCAGTGCGACCAGCAAGCCGAACACATTCTGCAGTGCTACCACAAAGACAGTCCAAATGAGGGAGTTCCACACTACTTGGCCGAAGATCGGATCGGCCAAGATCTTGTAATACGCTGCAAGCCCCTGGAACTTCGGCACCGGGTTGATGAACGAGGTCGAATAAAGGCTTTCAATTATGGTGCCGATCATCGGGTAATACATAAGTGCGCCGACCAGCAGCAGCGCCGGAGCTACGAAAATCCAGGCCATCCAGCGTTCACGATGGGACATTGTGTCATTTCCCGATAGAGAGGGCCGGGCTCGGGGCAAAGCCCGAGCCCGGCTTAGTCCTGGTGACTAGTTAAGGGCGTCGATAGCAGTGCAGGCCTTGCCGGCTGCCTTCTGCGGATCCATTCCGGAAAATACATCCTGCGCTAGAGTCACCTCGATGTCGGCGACTTCGAGATAGCGAGGTGACAACGGCCGGGGTGAGGCATTCTCGAGATGAGGGATGATGAGATCCGCACCTTTGCGGTTTGCCGCCAAAAAGCTTTTTGCGGCCTTCATGTTTGCCGGGACAAGTTCGACAACATCGCCGTTCACGTCTTCGCGGGTTAGGAACTGGATGAGTTTCCAAGCGGCTTCCTTGTGCTGGGAAGCTTCAAAGATGGCAAGGTTCCACCCACCATACGTGCCAATCGCCGTCTTACCTTCGGGCGCATTCCCTACAACGAAATCCCAGTCAAGTTTGGACTTCTGCAGAGTCGGCTGCTCCAGCGCGGGCCAGAACTCCGTTGCAAGAGATCCGTTTAGAAAAAGTTCGCGCATCGTTGCGGAACTGGCGTTCATGATGCCCTGCGGCGCATATGGCACCAGTGACTGCAGGTAACTCAATGCCCCGACCGCTTCAGGGCTGGTGAGCGCGCATTTGCCCTTCTCATCCAAGACTTTACCGCCATTGGAGAAGATGAAAGTATCGAGAACGACGACCGTGTCTTCCCCCTTGTGGCCGAACAAGCCAATGCCGTAGCGGCCCTTGGACTTGTCCGTAAGCTTCGGCGCCGCTGCCTTCAATCCCTCGAAGGTCTTTAGCGAGGCAGGATCAACGCCAGCCTCTTTGAGGAGTGCCGTGTTGTAGTAAGTGAAGGACCAAACGTCCACGTTGATGGGGATTCCCCAGAGCTTGCCGTCAGAAACGTTCGAGTCCCAGGCTCCTTTGAAGAAAGTGTCGCCCGTAAGACCGGAAGTCTTGACTTGGTCGTCGAGAGCCGTAATTGCGCCGGCTTGAGCAAAGGCGCCCATCCAGATTTGATCCAGGGTGGCTACATCAGGCGCATTACCGCCCTGTACCGCCGTCAACAAGCGCTGTTGGTACTCCGAATATGGTATTGTGGTAAGCTCTACTTTGATTTCGGGGTTTTCCTTCTCGAAGCGCTTCAAGGCGTTCTGCTGATTCTGATTGAAATCGGATTCGGCCCGCTGGTTGTCCCAGAATTTTAGCACGACCTGCTCCGCGTTGGCCGAACCCGCGGCGAACATCGCTGTGGCCGCTGCGAGGACGGCCGACTTCATGACGTTGCGTATCATCCATTCACTCCCTGTTCAGTTTGTTTGGCTTGATATCCTCGCCGCCGGCCGTGCCGGCTTCGAATGGACCACCTCCTCCACCGACTACGATCAAGCGATGGATCGACACCGCTCCGGTGTTTGTGGACGCCGCGCGTGACCGGCGTGATCGCACGGATTAACTCAATAAATTGGAACGTTCTAAATTGCAACAACTATTTTCCCTCACCCATCGGGCCCAGATCTGCACCGCTTCAAGCTAGGTCTACCCAAAGGACTGCAAATATGGGGCTTTATGGCACACCATCGGGGCGCAATGACAAAAGCGGCGGGTGACAGGCGCTCCCATTACATAAAATTCCGCTTGACAAGCTAGGAACGTTCCAATTGTTTGAAGCCTAATTTGAGAAGACCGAGGTTGCGATGTCAAAGGCGAGACTGACTGTCATCGACATCGCCAAAGCCGCAGGCGTTTCCAAGTCCACGGTTTCGTTGGTCTTGCAGGGCTCGCCTCTGGTGAAGGAAGCGACGCGTTCCAAGGTCAACGCGACAATGCGCGAGTTGGGGTATGTCTACAACCGGGGTGCCGCAAACCTTCGACAGGCGAGCGCCAGATCGGGCATCATCGGTGTCGTGGTGAACGATCTTACAAACAGCTTCTTTGCAGAGTTGGCCGTAGGGGTCGACACGGTCGTCCAGTCGGCGGGCTTCGTCCAGTTCCTCTCAAATACGAGTGAAAATACCGACCGGCAGCGAGAGGTGGTTGCCTCGATGCGTGAGCATGGAATTTCGGGGCTTATCGTTTCGCCGGCCCGCGCCACCGATGCAGCAGACTTCAAGCCGCTCGTGGCGTCAGGAATCCCGGTGGTTGTGGTAGTCCGCAGCCTGCCCGGCGCGAGAATGTCGTCGATTGTGTCTGATAACGTTGGCGGCGTGGCGATGGCGGTCAAGCATTTGGTGTCGCTAGGGCATAGCCGGATCGCTTTTTTGGGAGGCTTTCCAGATACGGCTGTGTTTGCCGAGCGACGGTCTGGTTACCGCAAAGCGATGGACGAAAGTGGTCTTAAGTTCGATGAGGAGTTAGTTGTTCCGTCCATTCCCTCGAGAGCAGGTGGCGTGGAAGCCATCGGACGTGCGATGACCATCAGCGATCGACCGACCGGGGCCGTCTGCTTCAATGACGCGGTGGCGTTTGGCGTGTGTGATGGATTGCGCGCTCGGCGCATGGAACCGGGGCGGGACTTCGCGGTGGTAGGTTTCGACGACGTTATCGAGGCGAAAACGGCGGTTCCGGCCCTGACGACGATCTCGGTCGATCCGCAAGCTATGGGCAGGCGCGCCGCACACCTCCTTCTGAAGCAGATCAATGCGGGAAAAGCAGATGCGGAGAACATCATTGCGGCGGTCAGGCTGGTCGTCCGCCAGAGTTGTGGAACTGGCCAGAGCAAACCAGAGGGGAAGTTAGGATGACGGTTCGATGGGCATTGATCGGTGCGAGCATGATCGCGCGCGAATGGGTCACTGGTATGCGGGGAAGCCGAGGCAGGTCGTATCAGTCGTCAGTTCCAGTGTTGGGCGCGCCAAGACATATGCGCGTCGAACCAGGACTTTGAGCATCCCGCAATGAGCAAGCACATCACCCCCGCCCAAGCCGCCGCCCTCATTCCGGATGGCGCTGTCGTGTCGGTCTCGTCCTCGAGCGGGCTCGGTTGCCCGGACCTGATGCTGAAGGCGATCGGCGAACGCTTCGAGGCCGCCGGGCATCCGCGCGACCTGACCACGCTCCACCCGATTGCCGCGGGCGACATGAGCGGCATCAACGGCGTCGATTACATAGCCCAAAAAGGCCTCTTGAAGACCATCATCGGCGGCTCCTACCCTTCAGGTCCTTCCACCGCCGAGCCGCCCCTCATTTGGCAAATGATCGCAAGCAACGACGTGGCGGCGTACAACATCCCTTCCGGAGTGCTCTTCGACATGCACCGCGAAGCGGCCGCGAAGCGCCCGGGCGTTATCACCAAGATCGGGCTCGACACCTTCGCCGACCCGAACCGCCAGGGCTGCGCGATGAATGCGGCCGCGGAAGCCCGGCCCGTGGTGAGCAAAATCCAATTCTACGGTGAGGAGTACCTCTACTTCGAGGCGATCGCGCCGCAGGTAGCGATCATCCGTGCCACGACGGCGGACGAGCGCGGCAATTTGACCTACGAACACGAAGGCGCCTATCTCGGCGGCCTCGACCAAGCGCTCGCGGCCCACAACAATGGCGGCATCGTCATCGCCCAGGTGAAGCGCATCACCAAGGACGGATCGATGAGGCCGCATGACGTGCGAGTGCCCGGAATTCTCGTCGACTACGTCGTCGTCGATCCCGACCAGAAACAGACAACGCAGACGCTCTACGACCCTGCAATCTCGGGTGAGATTTTTCGGCCGCTCGAAAGTTTTCGCGTGCCGGAGTTCAACATCCAGAAGATAATCGCGCGGCGCGTCGCGCAGGAACTCGAGGCGGGCAGCGCCGTCAATCTCGGCTTCGGGATTTCGGCCAATGTCCCACGCATTCTCCTGGAGGAAGGGCTGCACGGCGCGGTCACTTGGGTCATCGAACAGGGGGCGGTCGGGGGCGTGCCGCTGCTTGACTTCGCCTTTGGCTGCGCCGCGAATGCCGACGCCTTCATGCCCTCGCCCTACCAGTTTACATATTTCCAAGGGGCAGGTTTCGACGCCTCGCTGCTGTCATTCCTAGAGATAGGCCGCGACGGCTCCGTCAACGTGTCAAAGCTCTCGTTCCGCCCTCATATCACGGCGGGCGCCGGCGGCTTCGTCGACATTACGGCAAGGGCGAGGAAGATCGTCTTCTCCGGCATGTTCAATGCCGGCGCCAAGCTCGCTGTCGAGGACGGCAAGGTCGTTGTAGAGAAGGAGGGCAAGCTTAGGAAGCTCGTCAAAGAGGTCGAGCACGTCACCTTTTCGGGCAGGCGAGCCATCGAACAGCGCCAGGATATCACCTATGTCACCGAGCGCGGCGTGATGAGACTGACGCCGGACGGCGTCGTGCTGACTGAAATTGCGCCGGGCATCGATCTCAACACCGGCATTCTTGAACAGTCGGAGTTCCCGCTGATCGTGTCCGACACCCTAAAAGTCATGGACGGCGCGCTCTTCGTCGACAGGCCGATCGGCCTGTCGCTTGCCGTGAAGCCGGCCCGTAGCTTGGCGGGGGCATGTAATGGCTGACGCGCACATGAGGCTTGCCGCCGAAGGCGCGGTCGCATCCGTCACGATCGCTCGACCCGAGAAGCTCAACGCCGTCGATATTGACATGCTGAAGGCATTGGCCGCCATCTGCGACGAGGTCGAGGCGATGATCGATGTCCGCGCGGTGGTGCTTACCGGCGAAGGCAGAGCCTTCAGCGCCGGTGGCGACATCAAAGCTTGGGGCGCCATGCAGGCGAACGAGTTCGGCCATGCCTGGGTCCGCTTCGGCCATCGCGTCTTCGAGCGTCTGGCGACCCTGCGCATGCCGGTGATCGCCGCACTCAACGGCCACGCGCTCGGCGGCGGCCTGGAACTCGCGGCCGCAGCCGACTTCCGCATCGCGGAACAAAATATCCGCATCGGCCTGCCGGAGACCGGGCTCGGCATGATACCGGGAGTTCGCCGCATGGTCCTGGGAGGTGAGACGTTCTCCGCCGAGGAAGCCCTCAAGTACGGACTGGTCGACGCCGTCGTGGACAGCGGCGCTGCCGTCATCGAGGCGAAGGCCTACGCGGCGCGGGTCGCGACGCGGGGACCGGCGGCCGTCGAGATATCGAAGCTAATGATCGCCGTCGCGAATGGCGAGGACAATGGTTCGGCGGTCGAAGCGCTCGGCTCGATTCTGGCCGCCAAGACTGGGGATCTCAAGGAAGGCGTCGCCGCCTTCTCGCAGAAGCGCGCGGCGGTCTTCAAGGGAGAATGGTGATGACGTTAGAGATCAGGCCAACAGCGCTTGCCGACGCGCCCGTGCGCGGCTTCGAGATGCTGATCGACGGCAGATGGACGGCCGGCGCAGAAGGCCGGACGATCGACCGGAACGCGCCGAGCCACGGCATCGTCGTGAGCCGCTACCAGGCGGCGACAAGGATGGATGCCGAGCGCGCCATCGCCTCGGCGCGAAAGGCATTCGACCACGGCCGGTGGCCGCACACGACGGCGTCGCAGCGCTCGCGGGTTCTGCTGAAGGCCGCCGATCTCATCGAGGCCCGCGCCGAAGACCTCGCCTATCTCGACTGCATCGAGGGCGGCAAGCCAATAACTCAGGTGCGCGGCGAGATCGCCGGCGCTGTCGACATCTGGCGCTATGCCGCTGCGCTTGCCCGCGACCTGCACGGCGAGAGCTACAATTCGCTTGGGCAGAACACACTAGGCGTCGTTCTGCGCGAGGGGATCGGCGTCGTGTCCATCATAACGCCGTGGAACTTTCCATTCCTGATCCTAAGCCAGAAACTGCCCTTTGCGCTGGCCGCCGGCTGTACATGCGTCGTTAAGCCCTCAGAGCTGACATCGGGTTCGACGCTCGTTCTCGGCGAGATCCTTGAGGAAGCGGGCGTTCCGGACAGCGTCGTGAACATCGTCACCGGCACGGGTCCCGAAGTCGGCGCGATCATGACGTCCCATCCTGCGGTCGACATGGTTTCGTTCACCGGCTCGACCGGCGTCGGAAAGCTCACCATGACGAATGCAGCGCAGACCCTCAAAAAGGTGTCATTGGAACTCGGCGGCAAGAATCCGCAGATCGTATTCCCGGATGCGGACCTCGACTCCTTCATCGACGCCGCCGTCTTCGGCGCTTATTTCAATGCGGGCGAATGCTGCAACGCCGGCTCGCGGCTAATCCTCCATAAGAGCATCGCGTCGGATGTGGTCAAGCGTGTTGCAGAGCTTGCGAAATACGTGAAGGTTGGCGATCCGCTGGACCCAGCGACGCAGGTCGGCGCGATCATTACGCCTCAGCATTTGGAGAAGATCGCGGGCTACGTCGCCAGTGCAAAGAATAGCGGCGCGAAGGTTGTTCACGGGGGCGATCAACTCGATCTCGGGATGGGGCATTTTATGTCGCCAACAATCCTCGAGGCGGTCATGCCGGATATGGAAATCGCACGTGAGGAGGTCTTCGGCCCCGTACTTTCAGTTCTCACCTTTGAAACGGCGGCGGAAGCCGTCGAGATCGCCAATTCCATCGATTACGGCCTTTCCGCCAGTGTGTGGAGCCGCGATTTCGATACGTGCCTGACATTCGGGCGCAGCTTGCGGGTAGGAACGGTGTGGATGAACACCTTCATGGATGGCGCCTCCGAGCTCCCGTTCGGTGGCTACAAGCAATCCGGGCTCGGTCGCGAACTCGGACGCCGCGCGGTCGAGGACTACACCGAAACAAAAACACTCAACATGCACATCGGAGGCCGCACCAATTGGTGGATGCCGCGACAGGAAAATTGGCCTGGCCAACGCACCGACCGGGACCTCGCCGAATGAAGACGACCACACGGCCCGTCGCCGTCGTCACTGGCAGCCACGGCATCGATCTCGGAATTGCGACCGCCTTTGCAAAAGCGGGATACAATGTGGCGATCACTGGGGTCGCGAGTCCCGACAACGGGCAGGATGCTGTCGCAAAACTAGAATCCTATGGCGTGGCAGCCGCCTATCTGCAGTCCGATATCGCTGATGTTTCCCGACATGAAGAAACGGTAACGGGCGTCCTTTCGCGATTTGGTCGTGTCGATTGCCTTGTTAGCAATGCCTCCATGGCAGTCGTACCAGGTGACTTCCTCGACCTGGTGCCGGCGGACTTCGATAAGACGATCGCGATGGACCTAAGGGGAACGGTGTTCTTTACGCTTGCTGTGGTCAAGGCAATGCTCGTGAGGAGCGCGGCGGATGTACCCAGGTCCATCATCAACATCACGTCGGTCTCACCCGAGGTAAGTTCGCCCGAACGCGCGGACTATTGCATCAGCAAGGCCGAGCTGGCGGCATTCTACCAGGGGGTGGCATTTCATATCATGGATACGGGAGTATCAGTATTTGAGGTGCGGCCCGGCATCGAGCGGGGGGAAGAAGCAGCAGACCTCGGCAAAATCTGCACGGCACTCGCTTCCGGCGATTTGGGTTTTGCGACGGGAACGATCATCGAAGCCGACGGGGGCTCTTCAATTCCACGCCTCTGAAGGGAGCAACAGAATGGGCTTCGACTACATCATCACCGGAGCCGGGCCTGCCGGCTGCGTGCTCGCGAACCGGCTTTCTGAAGATCCGGCCGTGCGCGTGTTGTTGCTGGAGGCTGGCGGCCGAGATTGGAACCCGCTGTTCCACATGCCGGCGGGCTTCGCCAAGATGACCAAGGGCGTGGCGAGTTGGGGCTGGGAAACCGTGCCGCAGAAGCACATGAAAGGCCAAGTGCTGCGCTATACGCAGGCGAAGGTGATCGGCGGAGGTTCTTCAATCAATGCACAGCTCTATACGCGCGGCAATGCAGCCGACTACGATCTCTGGGCTACAGACGACGGCTGCGAAGGCTGGAGCTATCGGGAAATCCTGCCCTATTTTAAGCGCGCTGAGGACAACCAGCGTTTTGCCGACGACTACCATTCCTATGGTGGGCCGCTCGGCGTCTCCATGCCAGTCTCGAATCTCCCGATCTGCGACGCGTATATCCGCGCCGGCCAGGAACTCGGCATTCCCTACAACCACGACTTCAACGGTCGCCAGCAGGCCGGCGTCGGCTTCTACCAGCTTACGCAACGCAATCGCCGTCGCTCCTCCGTCTCAATGGCCTATCTGTCGCCGATCAAGGGTCGGAGAAACCTTTCGATCCGCACCGGCGCTCGCGTCGCCCGCATCGTGCTGGAAGGCACCCGCGCCGTGGGCGTGGAGGTCGTGACTGCGAAGGGCATCGAAGCGATCCGGGCGGAACGCGAAGTACTCGTCTCCTCCGGCGCCATAGGGTCGCCTAAGTTACTCCTGCAGTCGGGCATCGGCCCGATCGATCATCTTAAATCTGTCGGAGTTCAGGTGAAACACGACCTACCGGGGGTTGGCTCGAACATGCAGGACCATCTCGACCTGTTCGTCATTTGCGAATGCACCGGCGACCACACCTATGACAACGTGGCGAAGCTGCACCGCACCCTCTGGGCCGGTATCCAGTACGTACTCTTCCGCACTGGTCCGGTCGCCTCCTCGCTCTTCGAGACGGGCGGTTTTTGGTATGCGGACCCCGAGGCCCGCTCGCCCGACGTCCAGTTCCACCTCGGCCTCGGCTCCGGGATCGAGGCGGGAGTCGAGCGGCTGAAGAGCGCCGGTGTGACGCTGAACTCCGCCTATCTGCACCCGCGCTCTCGCGGCACGGTTAGACTTTCTTCCGCCGATCCTTCGGCGGCCCCGCTGATCGACCCCAACTATTGGGAAGACCCGCACGACCGGAAAATGTCGATTGAGGGCCTGAAGATCGCCCGGGAGATCATGCAGCAGGCCGCCCTGGAACCTTTCGTGATGGCCGAGCGCCTGCCTGGACCAAAGGCCGTGACGGACGAAGACTTGTTCATTTACGGGTGCGCCAATGCCAAGACCGATCACCACCCGGTCGGCACGTGCAAGATGGGTTTCGATTCCATGGCCGTCGTCGGGCTCGATCTCAAGGTCCATGGGCTGGAGGGATTACGCGTTTGCGACTCCTCAGTCATGCCGCGGGTGCCGTCCTGCAACACCAATGCTCCGACGATCATGGTGGGCGAGAAGGGATCCGACATAATACGCAATCGTGCCCCGCTTCCGCCGGCTCTTTTCGAGCATGAACGCAACGACGCGCGCCCCCGCGCACGCAACAACATTCAATAGGTGCACTCATGATCCGCCGCCACGAAGTGAGCAGGGAAATGGGGCGAATGTTACGATTTCCGGCTGTTCTCGTCGGCCAAGATATCCCGCGCATGCACGCACTGATCGGCCAAATTCGTGCTGACACATCCGGTTGGCATTTCATGGTGATGAATCACTGGCAAAAATGCGCTCCCTGATGACACAAGGATCTTAGCAGTCTTATGACGATTGACGTCCCGCAGCACATTCTCGACGCCATGACCGATGTCGATATGCCGCGACTACGGTCGGAGACGGCTCCGTCCGGTACAATGGTCCACGGCGACCTTCAAGTCCCGGTCTATCGATGCGGTTGTGTAGTGGTCGGTTCCGGTGCGGCGGGGCTGCGTGCGGCGGTGGAATTAAGGCGGCGTGGGAAAGAGGTGGTTATCGTCAGTCAAAGCGCTTGGGGTGGAACGTCGGCCTGCTCCGGCTCTGACAAGCAGACGCTGCATACGGCCAACAGTGCGGATCAGGGAGATAACTACAAGGCGATGGCGCGAGCAATACGCGCCGGCGGCGCGATGGATGAGGATATTGCCTATGTGGAGGCCGTGGGCTCGTCTCGCATGATGGCCTCGCTACAGTTTCTTGGCCTTCCACTGCCTCAGGACGCGCTGGGCGGCACTCTCAGATACAAGACCGACCACGACGAGGTGGGTCGTGCCACCAGTTGCGGTCCACGCACGTCACGTCTGATGGTCAAGGTGCTTGCCGAAGAGGCGATCCGTCTTGATGTTCCGTTCTATAACCACACTACGGCTGCCAAAATCCTCACCTGCGGGGAGGGGACGGATCGGCACGTCGCCGGCATTCTTACGATGCGCCCCAACGACCGAACAACAACAAACCCCTTCGGCCTTGCCCTGTTCGAGTGCTCGGTCCTTGTGCTTGCCGCGGGCGGTCCCGGCGAACTTTATCGTGATAGTGTCTATCCCAACGGCTGCTTCGGGTCGCTCGGCCTTGCGCTCGAAGCTGGTATCGAATTGGTCAACCTTACGGAGAGCCAGTTCGGTATAGGCACGCGCCGGGAGGGTTTTCCCTGGAATCTGTCCGGCACCTATGTCCAGGCGATTCCGCATGTCTATTCGATTGACGCGGAGGGCAATGAGCACCACTTCCTTGCCCAGTATTATCGCAGCACACAGGAGATGGCCTCCAACCTGTTCCGCAAGGGATATCAATGGCCTTTTCATGCCACGCGGATGCTCGATTTCAGCTCGAGTCTCATAGATGTTGCGATCTATCGCGAGTCCGCAGCGGGGCGGCGCGTGTTCATGGACTTCAACCGGAATCCGCTGCCCATGCCCGGCGATCTGCCGTTCTCCCTCGAACGGTTGGACGACGACGTGAGTTCCTATCTCGGCAATGCCGGCGCGGGTCAACATTTGCCAATCGAGCGGTTGAAGCACATGAACCCGCTCGCGATCGAACTCTATCGTCGCTACAAGATAGACATAACCAAGGAACCGTTGGAGTTCGCCGTCAACAACCAGCACATGAACGGCGGCATCATGGTGGACGTTTGGGGGCGCAGTAGCCTTGCCGGCTGCTATGCGATCGGAGAGGCCGCTGGTACGCACGGCGTGACGCGGCCCGGCGGAGCCGCGCTTAATGCCGGGCAGGTCTTTGGCACCCGAGCGGCCGAGCACATTGCAGCCAGCGGCAAAGCAAAAGTAGCGCCGAAGGTCGACATTGCCCGAGCTGCGCAAGCGGGCATCGCGGCGCTCTTCACGATCATGCGCCCCGACAGCTCGCTGACGATCAAGTCGGCGCGTTCCACGATCCAGGCGCGGATGAGCGATGCGGCCGGTATGATCTGCGACGGCGAGCGGGTAAGCCAGGCCCTCGCAGAAGCTCGAAGACTCAATGTAAGCATTCGCGCAAATGGCATTAGGTACAAACGACCTGCTGAGGCGGTGCGGTCAATACAATGGCGGCAAATGGCGCTAGCTTCCGAAGCGGTGCTTACCGCTTTGGACCATTACATTGGCCAAGGCGGAGGGAGCCGCGGTTCCCGCGCAATATGCGATCGAGAAGGTGAATCGCTTCCGCTCGCGAGGACAGGCCCGCTGGAAGACTATCGCTTCCGGAGGGAGCGCGACGCCCAGCGGAGTGAACAGATCATTGTCCGATTGGACGGCGTCGAAATGGTGGTTTCAACACGTCCAATCCGTTCGTTCGACGAGAGTGCTGGGTCGTTCTTCGAACGCGATTGGCCAGATTGGCTGACCGGCCGGATCTTTGATCGCGGTTCTGACTAAGAAGATACCTAGTCGCGGTGCGCGTGATGTCGTCAACATCCGCATGGAATATCTGGAACTGAGGGAACCTGAGGCCTAAACGCCAGCCGAAGGGCGACCGGAGACGGACAATGAGGTGTGGTATGGGTGGTGGAGAGGCTGACATCGTTTGCATGGGTGAACCCCTGTTCGAGTTCGCGTGGCGGCGGGACGGAACGATCAAGCCGGGCATTGGCGGCGATGTGTCGAATTGCGCGGTCGCCGCAGCCAGATCCGGCGCGAAAGCAGGGATGATAACCCGCCTTGGGGAGGACAGCCTGGGCGAGCGTATCCGGTCGCTGTATCACGACGAAGGCATCGCAACGACGCATGTCATCCGTGATGCTGCCGCGCCAACCGGTATCTATTTCATAGAGTATGGTCCTGATGGTCATAGCTTTTCCTACCGGCGCGCCGGCTCGGCTGCCTGCCGCCTGGCAAGCAGTGATCTCGCACCAGGCATGTTCGCGGGAGTGTCATTTCTTCATCTTAGCGGGATATCACAGGCTATTTCCGAGTCTTGCCGGGACGCTTCGTTTACAGCGATGGAGATGGCCAGATCGGCAGGTGCCAAGGTTTCCTTTGATACCAATCTGCGGCGCAGTCTATGGACGCCGGCAGCGGCGTGGGAAACCTTGTCAGCTTCATTGCCACAAATAGACTTTCTCTTTCCGAGCATGGAGGACGCACAAGCCCTGCTCGGGCTATCGGATCCGGATGCCATTTGCGACGAATTCCTTCGACACGGCGTCAAAACGGTCCTTTTGACCCTAGGCGAAGAAGGCGCAATTGTAGCTGGTGGCGATATGAGAATTCGGATACCCGCTTACTCAGCGCAACTTGTGGATGCGACGGCTGCTGGTGACACTTTTGATGGTGCCTTTCTGGCTGAATTTTTGCGCTGCGGCGATCCAGAGGCGGCCACCCGGTTCGCTTGTGCTGCGGCGTCCCTCGCAGTTGAGAAGACCGGCGCGGTCGATTCCATCCCTTATCTGAGAGAAATCCGCACACGTATGGCTGCGTAGTCCTGTCGAGCTTGCACCACACCAGCATTGGAAAACAACGCTCGTATATGCCCACCGTCGCGACGCGACGGCCACCAGTGCGTCGCCGGCGAGACGGGATCCAGATACCGGCCGATGCCGTTGCGGCCTTCATCAGTCTCCTTCGTCTTCAGGTGACGAAGAAAGCTCAGAATGGCTTGAAGCCGTGAGCCCGTCGAAATTCGCCAGCTTTTCAACGATCGCCATAGGAGTTTCCGCTTCGGCCTGGTCTTCACCGCAAAGATGCAGCACGACGGGGTATAGGATCTCCACCGGTGAAATATTCAGCACCTCGCAAAAGTGGAGCAGTCGGCCGACGGTCAGCCGTGAAACCGCGTTTTCGTAACGATTATAAACCTAGTCGCTGAGCCCAAGCATGGGTGCTAGCTTTGAACGCGGGATTTTCCGTCGGTCGCGAGCGTTGCGAAGGCTGGTGCTGATCTTTTTTTCGATTTCGGCGCTTAACTCCAGTTCGCCGAAGCTGGTTTTCCGATAGACCGGCTTGTCAATTTATGGATCGTCGATCTGCTGTAAACCGAGGTGAGAAATCCATTCTTCGAAAGGTCCTGCCATTGCTCCTGCCAAAGTGACGTTGATCTTCTGTGTTCGTTCCAATCAATGTAACCGAATTGGTTGACTGGACGCCACCTTGGAATCTAGTGGGCCTGCCAGAATATGGGCGCGTCGCTTCGCGAAACCGCTCTATGCCTTCGGCACGGAGCCAACGCGGCCAGAACGCCGTCATCAATACACCAGATTGGGATATCGCCCGTTTACAGCACGGCCCGCAATCAGCATAGTGCGCCAGCTCGGGTAATACGAGTTGGTGATGGTAAGTCGCTAGCTCTTCTTGCCATTCACCGCGGGAGCCGTCCTGGCGCTAGCCGGTGACGACGGCTGCTTTCTATTCAAAGAGTGACGGCCGCGATCGCGGCCGACTTTGTCTGCCTCAGAGAGGGAAAGAGGGCCCTGCCTTCTCTCCCTCGCAAGCAAAAAAGGTCTCCCAGTCCTTCCTCCGCTACGCCTTCGGCTGCGCTACGTGCAGGATCGACGCGGATCCCATTACGCGGATCATGCTTTGCCTCGGGCGGGCGAACCCCCTCAGTTTGTCCCTCGCGCCGACCACGGGGCGTCTTTGGATCGGGCGCCGCGATGAGGGTGTCCACTTCGGCCTTGGTGAGGTGGTACGTCACCTCAATGTGCGTCCGTTTAATGCGAATCGTCAGCACGCGTTGGGCAACGCCGAAGAACGCCGGGTCGGCGGCAAGCGACGTCGGAAGAAAGATCGGATCGCGGCCAAGCGGGCGTTGCGCGTGGTGACGGAATTGTTCCGCTTCTCCTCGAGTTCGTCGAGAAAAGCGAGAACAAGGTCTCGATCAAGCTCTTCGAGCGTCAACGCCGCCGGCTTCTTCCGCAACCGGGCGGCGGCAAAAGGATCAGCATGCGCAAGGCGTCGCGATAGCTGGCCACGGTCGCGGGAGTCGCGTTCCGCTGCTTGGTCAGGCGCCGGCGGAAATAGGACTCCAGGAGCGGCGCTACGAGCAGGTGTGCGGTGTTCGCTCGTGCTGCGCCTCCATCGAGGGCGGCACGCTCAGGTAGTAGGCCGTGTCGGTGTAACTGGCGTGGCCGAGATATGTGGCCAGCGCCTGAACGTCTGCGCGCTGTTGGTGCCAGAGGCTGAGGCGGGTCACGGCAAACCGGTGATCGTGCGGCCTTAAACGGCTTACCGCCATCAAAGTCGGCGAGTTTACGGACCTCGGCAAAGCCATTTTGCAGGCCGGTCGCCGAGAGGCGGTTGCCCCGGGAACTGAGGACGAATCCCTGATCCTTGGGTATGGGCGCTTCATTTCGGAATCGGGGGCGGGCTTCATGGGAATAGGCACACCACAGCGTTGGAGAAATTGAGATCTCGTCGGATTGTTACTCCTAGCCATGACCTTCTCTCTTTTGTCGTCATCGCCCGGTCCGGTCAGTTCGATATGGTGGTGTTCTTCGGAGGGCGTGGAGGGCAGCGAACGGTCCCGCGCCACGCCGCTGATCTGGCGGCCCATCAGTTGGCCAGCTGCGACTCGCGCGCGGTGTGCGCAGCGAAATATCTCGCGATTGCACCGATGACCCGAGTTGTCGCCTTTCCATCGCCGTAGGCGTCCACGGGCTGGGCCATCCGTGAATATTCGTCCGGATCGCGCAGCAGCCGGGTCGCTTCACTCACGATGCGGGCGGTGCTGCGGCCCACAAGGCGCGCCGTGCCAGCTTCGACAGCCTCCGGCCGCTCGGTGATTTCTCTTAAAACGAGCGTCGGTTTGCCGAGTGAAGGGCCTTCTTCCTCTGCGCCGCTGCTGTCCGAGATGATGATGTCCGCGCGCAGCATAAGGCTGCAGAAGTTGCGGTACGGCAGAGGATCCACCACCGTAATATTCGCCTGGTTGCTTAAATAGGGCAAAATGACTTCGCGCACTGCCGGGTTCTGGTGCAATGGGATGATGACACGCACGTTCTCCTGACATGATAGCTGCACAAGAGCTTTTGCGATCTCGTGCATCGGTGCGCCCCACGATTCACGCCGATGTGCTGAGGCGACCACGATCCGCCGCGTTTCGTTCTTCAGGTCGGCAAGCGCTGGCTCGGCGAAGGCGGGGGCATTTTCGGCCGCCCAGTGAAGGGCGTCGACGACCGTGTTCCCGGTGACCGTGATACGATCCTCAGCGGCACCTTCGCGGAGAAGGTTCTCGCTGCTACGAATCGTCGGCGCCAGGTGGAGATCCGTTATCTGGGCGACCAGGCGCCGATTGGCCTCCTCTGGATATGGCGATGCAATGTTGCCGCTACGCAAGCCCGCCTCGATATGGATGATGGGGATACGGTGCTGGAAGGCGGCCAGGGCTCCTGCCAGGGTGCTCGCGGTATCGCCATGAACGACTACCGCGTCGATCCCCCATTGTTCTATTTGCCCGGAGAGCCTTTCCAGTATTCGATATGTGACCTGTGACAAGGTCTGGCGAGGTTGCATGACGCTTAGTTCGATGTCGGGTCGAATACCGAATTCCGCTAAAGCGATATCCAGCATCTCGCGATGCTGCCCCGTGGAAACAACGAGGGGCTCGAACCTGCGGTCGAGCTTCATCGCCTTAATTACTGTGGCGCATTTAATCGCCTCAGGACGAGTACCGAAAATGAATGCCACCTTGGGCATGATCGTCTCTCCAAATAAATGTGAGCGCGCTCTCTGCTAGTGTCTTGCGTGGCCTGGGGGCGTCGGAGACCGCAGTCGCCAAGGAATCGCCTAAGGGGCCATAGGCGCCATCATCAGGGCCGAAGCGAACCACGTCTTGTCCATTCACAGCGGACGACGAGGATGTACCCTTGCCATAGTACGCGATTTGACGCGGATCGCCTTCCTCCATCGCGACTGACCCCGGCATCAATGATGGCGGCAATTGCTGCCGCCACTCCTCAACGAGGAGGCACAAAACTCGTGCCACATTGGCTGATCGAGCTAAAAAACAATTTGTGATTGCTTACAGCTACTTAGCAAACAGAAAAAAGTTCGCCCAACCGAACTTCGTGTCACGGGCTCGACAAAGCCGACACACGACGCAGTCTTAGCGACGAAGAGCAAATCGCTGCGTCGGACAAGCTGGCCGGCTTTGCCAAATGCGGGTCGGCTTTCGACCGGCGCCGGGAGCAATCCTGCAATCGACTTGTGGCATCGCAGGAAACAATGGCTTCCCGGTTGGTCTGCCTGCGTCGATGACGATGCGATCAGCACGGTCATGGCGTGCCAACGCTCTTACGCTTGGCGGCCGGCAAATCCCGGGATTCACTGAACCAGAACTCGACGGTGTCGCCGACGCTGTCGATGGCGCGATAGAGGTCCATCCATCGCCAGCGGACCTTGATGTAGTTCTCGTCCGCATGCCATTTGCCGGTCACGAGGCGCTTGCGCCGGTTAAAGCGTTCCATCAGCAGCGGCGCGAAATGAACGACCCAGCGATGGATCGTTGAATGATCGACACTAATGCCACGCTCCGCCATCATTTCTCGAAGATCAGCGTAGGCTCAGTCCGTAGGCCAGATGCGAGCGAATGCAAAGCAAGATCACAGATTGGTCGAAATGGCGGCCTTCGAATATCTCAACTCTCCGAGGAACACCGGAGCCCAATGCGCTTGGTTACCAAAAACTTTGCAACACATCCTCGGGAAGTCGCCGGACGGTGGCGCTGATGTCGCGAACCCGACAAAAGTGTCGCGGCCATTCCAGCGGGCGCGCGTGTTTCACTCTTGTTGAGTAAGGAGCACCGCATTCGGCACGTGGCACGCTGATTGCGGGGATTATGAGCAGGGGCCGTCGCGACAACCGGTCGTAGCGGTCCCCTGTCCAATACATTGGAGGTCGAGCTATGTTGTCCCACTTCGAAAACCAGTCAATAAACCAAGAGGTCACTAGGCTCAATCTCCCGAACTCTCGGATAAAGCACTTCGCGCCGGCTAGTTACGCACAAGCCGGAGAAGACGTTATTGTCGAAGGAATTCTGGCTGCAAAACTCTGCAAGAGTCAAAGATCTTGGGCCAGTGTGTTTTATGTCGAGATCGGCGCTAATCACCCCATCTCGACCTCAAATACCTTTCTTATGTACCAACGGGGCGCGCGAGGTGTTCTGGTTGAACCCAATCCTGAATTGGAAGCGCTGATCAGGACTGCTCGCCCGGAAGACGTTCTCGTTCGATCCGTTGTCTTGCCCGCTCCGCAAGCGTCTGCGACGCTCTTCATCGGAAACGCCCATGAGCTTTCGTCGGTGGATAAAGCACACGTTGAAAGTTTCGGGGACTTCGACGGTATAGGAGGTATCCGAGAACATATCGAGGTGAGCGCGATCGGTATCAATGAACTACTGGCCCCTTATGCCAATAAGATCGATTTCTTATCGATCGATTGCGAAGGACTGGATCACGATCTCGTCAAGGCCATTGACTACGAGTGCATCAGACCTGCTGTCATCCAATGCGAGCCAAACGAGCATTATCTAAAGGGCAATAGGGATCGGATCATCAATGTAATGGAATGCAGATCATACCGGCTTGCTGCAATGACTGACATCAACGTCGTCTTCGAGCGATTGACTTGATGCAGCGGCCCAAATCGAACGCGTCATTGAACGTACACCAAGCCTGCCAACGTCCGTCCTCGGGTGCCGCGTGGCAATCAGATGAAGCGCATATCGCCGCATGTAGCGTAAGCGGGAGCTGAGGCCATTCAGCGCTGGGAATTCCATGGCATGAGGGCGTCGATACCGCTGTTTGGCCATGCATTGGGATCGGCCACTATCTTATCGAGCCGGTGGCCTGCACTTCAGCGTCGGGTTGGGAGAGGGGTCGGGTCGAGAACCAGGTCAGGCTGGGCGCGAGCGCTTTTTCACCCCAAGGCTGCGCTTCAAGAACCTGGAGGAACTCAACGCCTTGCTGCTGGAGACGGCCTCAGCTCCATGTCCCGCGAGCGCAGGCCCTGAACGCGCCGAAGACGTATTTCATAGGCTCAGGATAGGCCCTGTGAAACTTCGTCTCGTCCGCATCGAGACAACGGTCAATGCGTCCCATGGCGCAATCAACACAGCAGGGCATAAGGGTCGGAACTTCATAGGCCAGTCCACTCTTGGAGAACGGAGCAAAATTAATCCGCATGTGCGCGCGATGCCGAAAAAGGGTCGCGCGAGCCCTGCACCAAGCCCTGTCGGTCCGAATCGGGGTAGCCTGTTGCAATCTGTTTGTCCTGAAGGAGAACGACATGACGTTCCGTTCATTGGATGACCGCATCCTCGTCCGCCGCATCGAAGCCGACGAGAAGACGGCCAGCGAGGCATCACCATTCCCGACATCGCGAAGGAAAAGCTGCAGGAGGGCGAAGTGATCGCCGCCGGTCCTGACGCACGCAATGAAACCGGCCAGCCTAAGCCACTGGACCTCGAGGTCGGCGACCGCCGTAAATCGATGCTGGAGGATATCGCGATCCTGACTGGCGGCACCGCCATGAGCGAGGATCTCGGTATCAAGCTAGAGAATGTCGCGCTGGACATGCTCGGCCGCGCCAGGCGGGTGACAGTCGAGAAGGAGAACACCACGATCGTCGACGGCGCCGGCAAGAAGGAGCAGATCCAGAGGCGTGTCACCCAGATCAAGACGCAGATCGAGGAGACCATCTCCGACTGGATCGCGAGAAGCTGCAGGAGCGGCTGGCCGAGCTCGCCGGGGTGTCGCCGTCATCCGCGTCGGCGGCTCGACGGAGGTCGAGGTCAAGGAACGCAAGGATTGGGTCGGCGACGCCATTCATGCCACCCGTGCCGCGGTCGAGGAGGGCATCCTGCCCGGCGGCGTGGCGCTGCTCAGAGCCGCCAAGGCACTCGAGGCGGTCGCCGCCGACAACGCCGACCAGAGATACGGCCCCGATATCGTGCGGCGCGCCATCGAAGCTCCCGCGCGCCAGATCGCGGAGAACAGCGGGGCAAACCGCTCCATCGTCATCGGCAAGCTGCGCGAGGCTGTACCTATGGCTCGGACGCCCAGACCGGCGAATTCGGCGATCTCTTCGGCCAAGGCGTGATCTCGGCTTAAGGAGACCGCATGGTTCAGCCCGGTAGAACTCCATTTCATATTCAGCTCGCGGATATCATTCGGTCTCAGATCGAGAGCGGGGTCTTCAATGCTGGGGATCAGCTCCCCACTCAGATGGAGTTGATGAAACAGCACGAACTCAGCAGCAATACGGTGCGACAGGCGGTGCTTGCCCTTGTCGGTGAAGGCTTGCTTTATCGACGCGCTGGCAAGGGGACGTTTGTTGCCAAGCGTCACATCGGCCGGGACCTGCTCACTTTTTCAGGATTTTCGGAAGAAGCGGTAGCGCGTGGCTTCCGGCCGGGTACCAGGCATGTGACGGTCGACTGGCGTTCCGCTGACGCCGTGGTTGCAACCGCACTTAATGTGCCAACCGATGAACGAGTACTAAACATCGAGCGCGTGAGAACGATTGACGACGAAGTCGTAGCTGTTGAGACGGTTTCGCTTCCTGCGGCAATAGGGCGCCAGATCGAAAAAGTGGACCTTGCCGACACCTCTCTCACCGAGATTCTCGAGCGGCAACTTGGTGTGACTCTGGCGCGAGCCAGGCAGGAGATAAGGGCCGGCACCGCGCGTGCCAAACTGGCAAAGGCACTCGACGTGCCTAGCGGCACTGCGGTACTGCAAATCGACCGTACCGCCTTCGACGCGACCGATCAGGTTATTTACTTTTCGTCCTCGTCCTACCGGGCCGATCGCTACATTTACACTGGCTGGATCGAGCGCAAGAGCGCCTCGATCGCTCAACCCCGCCAATTGATCGGCCGGAGCAGATGATGCCCAACTGCGAAGGGATGTGTTGCAAAGTTTTCAGCTAGCTAGTCATGTGAACCTAAAGTTCGCCACATAAGGTCTGCTCGGCCTAAACACCTGACGGACGAGAGAATTTCGTCCGCGGACTTGGTCCATCGATAGGGCTTTGGGTTCTCATTGTGGCGCTCGATGAAGGTGCGAATATCGGCCTCGAGCTGGCTGGTTGAGGTATGCACGCCGCGTCGCAGCTGCTTTCGGGTCAGTTCAGCGAACCAGCGTTCGACCTGATTGATCCAGGATGCCGATGTGGGCGTGAAGTGGACATGGTAGTGAGGCCGGCGCGACAGAAACCTGACCAGCGCGGTTCTGTGGTATCCATGATGACGTGGACATCGAGATCGGGCGGCACATTGGCGTCAATCTGCTTGAGGAAGTCCAGAAACTCGGTCGCCCTGTGCCGCTTGTAGCATTTGCCAATCACAAAGCCGGACGCCACATCGAGCGCCGCGAACAGCGAGGTGGTGCCGTGTCGGACATAGCTATGGGTCCGGCGCTCCGGCACGCCCGGCATCATCGGCAGGACCGGTTGCTCCCGATCGAGTGCCTGGATCTGGCTCTTCTCGTCGACGCTCAAAACCATTGCCCTGTTGGGCGGTGACAGGTAGAGCCCGACGATGTCGCCAACCTTGTCGACGAACAGTGGATCGCTCGACAGCTTGAACTGGGTGAAGAATTGCCCGCGGCGCCCGGCAGCCGCATCTATGTGATCGAGGACATGCGGGATGTGACCGCCGAAATGCTCAAGAGCCTCTCAGACAAGCTGAACGGGTTTGCCCGCTGTGAGCGGCTCGCCACGAACAAAAAGGCCCTGATCGCCGCATGTGAAGGACAGCCCAATCACCGTTGCGACGTAGGGGCCCATTATGGCGGCGCCTCCTACTATCTCCTCCAGAAGCTCGAAATTGAGGACGTGCGCCTCGTCTATGCGCCCGCGCTCCGCATCGGCAACTTCGGCGGCCAAACGGATAACTGGATGTGGCCGCGCCACACGGGCCACTTCGGCTTTTGTCGCGCCTATGTCGCGCCTGATGGTTCCTCCCGGCCATATGCGCGCGACAACGTGCCCTACCGGCCCAAGAACTGGCTGCGCATCGCCGTTGAAGGCGCCAGGATGGACATTCTGCTGAATTTTACCTGCGGCGCTGTTTCATGGACGCGCTTGGGCACCCCATTTTCTATTGCCCGCCTCGGCTCATGCGGGGCGGGCTTCTTGGCCTTCTGGAGGATTTGCTCACCATGGTTCATAGTGGCGGCGCAACCGTCCGGTGAGCGCCTCACCTGAGGCTACATGGCGGCCGTGGAGATTGCCTCAGGAGCGGCGCCCAATCGGAAACCTTAGCACCTCCGCGTTTTGGCGTGGCTGCTTGAACTCTTCGACGGCAACCGCCTCAATTAGCAGGTCCAAGGCTTGGCGTCCCCTTCGACTCATCGGGTCATCGCCACAAAGGTAGTCATACGCTCGATCTAAATGCACTCGGGCGGCGGAAAAATCGCTTGTCATAGGACCCTCTCTAACCACCCCATTGCCGTCTACGAGGTGAAGGTCGCGCAATCGTCAATATTTACAGACAAATTTGAATTAAATCGCGGATGATCGGGGAGTAGCTAGGCCGTCACCCACGGTGACTGAACCGGCCGACATCGGCGCCGAGGTCTCGGCATTCCTCGCGCGCCTGGAGGCCGTAGTCCCCTAACATGATGCCGCCGTCCAGCCCGCCGACGATCACTCGCTGGCGCTCGGTCGGATCATAAATGCCGAGCACCCCGTTCCGAGACCACCTCTAACCGGCGTCATTCGATGCGGACGCGGAACCGGCCCGATTTTGCGGCGCAGAGCCAGAGGCGGCGAGGCGGCCGCCCAGGTCCCAGGCCGGTTGGCTCCAAATCGCGCTAGGTCGTGTAGATCAGGTTTGTACACACCACTTAGCTATACGCGGGGGGCGATAATGCCATCGAAGAACAAATGGCGCAGGTATTGGGTATCGATCCGTCGGAGCACCCAATCCCGCCCGCAACGCGGTTCGCAGCCATCTCGACCGATTGGTGGACTCCTGACTGCGGGATCTAAGGAGCTTTTCCTAGCCTATAGCTAAATGGAAAGACGCCCATCCCCTCGATTGAGCCAACCCAGACCCAACCTACTGGACTCCAGAGCGAAAAGAGCGCGTGCGGCTCGTGCGACTTGTGGGGAAAAGGAAATGGCGCCTCGGCATGACTGACTCCGACTGCCTGAGCGCCGGCTTTCAGTGCGCGCAAGGGGAGCGTTCCGGTGGCCAATGCTGCTGTTGGAACGGAGCAGGTGGGTTGTTCTAGCAACACGGTTGAGTGTCCGGGGTGCCAACAATGAACAAATGCGCAGGAACACTCGATCCGCGCCTTCTGCAGGCCTGCCTACAAGCTGTGCAAGTGCACAGGTAGCGAAGGTGCGCGCATTCAAGCACGTTTGAGCGTCGGCGCAATTTCCATGCCGACCACCAACGGAGATATCTGCGATGACCAGCAACATGCGGCTAATGAAAGCGAGCGAGATTCCCGCCTTCGTCGACAAGGTGATCGAGGCTGGCTGTGATATCTGTGCGATCGGTCACTTAGGCTATTCACTGGGCGATGTTGACGGGAAGGTACCCTGGCGCAAGGTAAAAAGAATCGTGGAAGAGTTTGGCGATCGTGATCACCTGCTACCGGAGATCGTTGCCTATCTTCGCTCGATAGGTCGGTACATAGAACTCACGTCGTCGACAAACGACGGCCGGAGACCGCACAAAACAGGCACTCGAAATTGGAACGCATAAAGGACGGGTCGGATACGATTGTCGAATCCGGCTCCTTCACCGACATGACGAGCTCGACTTCCGGACGGGTATTGACGCCAATGAGCTGTGGTTTGCCCAACAGGGCAATAACCTGGTCTTCTCGTACTGGGCACCACGGACAAGGGTCGGTCAGCCCCCCAGTGGCATTGCGATGTGCTGTCGTTTCTGACTCTGGCACCATAGTTCAACCCGATAACCGCAGTTTACTGAGAGAATCCACAACTTCGTAGCTGCGGCAGGAGAGAACCAAGCAACAGCTAGAAAACCGCCGCCGAGTTCCATAATAGCGTTATGAAATGTCCTGATCTGGCAAAATAGGAATGTCGCTCCTGCTTGTGCCTTGCCAGTCTCTCGCCTTCGAGAGCGGAGAGATTGCATCTTGACTGAAATCGCATTGAGGCCCTTGTCGAGGGTTATAGAGCGGCGGATGACGAGCGTTGCCGCCGCAAGCGTGGCTGGCGCGAGCAAGCGTAGCTCATCTCGTCAAAATCGAAGTGGAGGTCGATACGCTGATCCAGTTGGAGGAGGCACTTGGCTTCGCCCCCGACGCTATCCTGCTCGACAACATGTCGGTCGATGAGTTGCGCCACGCGGTGGCGATGGTTGCCGGGCGGGTGGTCACCGAAGCATCGGGCCGGATTACGCTCGATATGGCTGCGCAGATTGCTGCGACGGGCGTCGATCTGGTCTCCATCGGCTGGCTGACCCATAGCGCGCCGATCTTGGATATCGGACTTGATTATCGGGACTCATAATCGACTGATGGACGGCACCGGGCGGATAAGTTTTCCGGTCACCGTCAAGCGGCTAGCAGAGAAGCCGTAAAGGTCAGAAACCAGGGAACAGGATGGAAATGGACGCAACGATTTCGACGAAGACGATGCCGCCAGGTCAAGCACATGACTTGGCGCGAAATGCGCAAGAAAGGCTTTCGTGGCCAGATCGGCGTCGTCTCTGAATGGGCGCGGCGCAGACGCCTTGCTGAAAGGACCGATCAAAGCGCACTTGCCCGCACGCCTTCGGCACGAAGCATGGCCAAGCTCATGACGCTGGCGCGTGACGACCTGTCCAAATCGGACGCTGTACTGATCGGGGCAATCGAGAGCAATGTTCCTGACCTCGGTCATCGCGCGAACGCTGATCGACGACTTTCAGCAGATGATCCGATCAAAGGCGGCCGCAAAACTGGACACTCGGCTGGACGGCGCGAAGGCAAGCCTCGTCGGCTCCTTTGCAAACAGGGTCGAAAAGGACATCGCCGCAGTCCGCAACGCCATCATCTCTCCGTGGTCGAATGGCTAGACCGAAGGCCAGATCACCAAGCTCAAACTCATCAAGCGGCAAACGTACGGCCGCGCCAAGATTGATCTGCTCCAGGCGCACCTTGTCGGTGCAACTTAGGCTGTGGCCGCAGCGAGAGTGCCGAATGAGGACCCCGTTTAAGGGGTGATTCTCGTCCAAACGGTTCGGATGGGCGGTCGTCCGCCAGCAACTTCTCCTTGCTAAGAATCCGGCATCCTCGAAGGCCTCGCGCCAGTTCGAAGCGCATTCATATCCCCCTCCGCAGCAGCACGCGCAAGCATCGTCACAAGCCCCGAGCCGCTTCGCGTTCGGCGCTGTCCAATTTCCGACAATGTCGGATACGCAACGTAGCAGGGTCAGATCTACCAGACTGCGTATAAATGGTTTTCTCATTTGGCACGGTACATGCATCATCATCCGCAAACACGTGCCCGACCAAAGAAGACGTCGCATGATCACCTCACCAAAACATACCGCCGCCGCGGAACAAATCACTTCGCCCCGAACCTTGCTTATCGTCCGTCCCGTCACCACAACCGGAGCCATCCGCTTCGTCTTCGACGGCGGCACCACGCAGGACTCGGCTGACAAGGAGGGACTGGCCAATTTGATGACCGGCCTGTTCGACGAGGGCGCCGGCGATCTCGACAGCGATGCCTTCCAGGCGACGGTTGACCATGCCGGGGCCGAGATGAGCTTCGACGCGCAGCGCGACGGCATTTATGGCAGATGCGCATGCTGCCCGAACGGAAGGACGCCGCCTTCGATCTGCTCAGGCTCGCGCCTAACAGCCCCCGCTTCGACCAGGAGCCCGTCGACCGCATCCGCGCCAAGCGGCGCAGAATCTACGGCACGCATCCTTATTCGAGGCCGGACGAGGGGCACCAAGGAGAGCCTCGCCGGCATAACGCCGGTCGATCTAGGCGCCCTCCACAAGGCCGCTTTCGTCGGTGACGGGCTGCACGTAGCGGTCGTCGGCGACATTGATGCCAAAGGCCTGAGTGAAAGGCTCCACGACTCGGTCGGCGATTTGCCTCAGAAGCAGGCGATCGCGCCGGTGGCCGATGTCGCCCCGAGCTCGGCCGGCGTAATTGGTCGCCTACGACCCGCCGCAGACTTCGCTGCAGCTTGTTTTTCCCGGCATCGGACGCAGCGACTCGGAATTCTAAGCCGCACAGCTGATAAGCAAAATACTCGGAGGCTCGCCATTTACCTCACGTCTGTTCCAGGAAGTGCGCGAAAAGCGCGGCCTTGCTTACGGTATCCATTCCAGATTGAAAGACTACCAGCATTCCAATGCGCTTGTCGTGACCACGGCGACGCGCGCCGACAGGGCGGCCGAGACGCTCGGCGGATACGCCACGTGATCAGGGGGTTGGCGGAAACAGGGCCGACAGAGGCCGAGCTAAAAGCGAGCAAGAACTATCTGATCGGCACCTATGCTACCAACAATCTGGATTCCTCCAGTTCGATTGCAGCCACGCTTGTCGGGTCTTGGCATCGGCTACACCAGCGCCGCGCCGCCCTCATCGATCGACCAAGTCGAGGCAGCGGCAAAGAAGCTGCTTTCGGCCGAACCCGCCATTATGGTGATCGGCCCGCGCGTGGACGCCAAAGGATGGGCCCGGGCTCCAATTTCGCCATTCTTCTCCCCTTGTGAGGCTTTTACCGGGAGAGATCGAGCCCAAAGGGAGATTCCGATGTCTGAAGCGAGTCAGCAAAAGTTGGACACATTCTTGGAGAAAATGGTCTGCGATCTCGGTGCGATCGCTACGGGCGCGGGAGTCTTGTTGGGAGACAAACTCGGCCTGTTCGAGGCATTGCGCGAAGGCGGCAAGATGACTGCCGCCGAACTTTCGACACGCACCGGCACCCAGGAGCGCCTTGTAACGGAATGGCTTTCCGGGCAGGCGGCTGCGGGGTATGTCGACTACGATGAAGCCAACAACAATTTCTATCTCAACGCCGAGCAGGAACTGGTGTTCGCCGATGAAAATAGCCCGGCCTTCATGGCTGGCGCATTCGAGTTCCTATCCGCGCTGTGGCTCGACGAAGAAAAGGTGAGGCAAGCGTTCCAGTCCGGCAAGGGCGTTGCATGGCACGATCATAGCGCGTGTCTGTTTCGCGGCACGGAGCGGTTCTTCCGTCCAGGCTATAATGCCAATCTGATCGACTCCTGGCTGCCGGCCCTGGAGGGCGTAGTCGAGAAGCTCGAACGCGGCGTGGAGGTCGCGGATGTCGGATGCGGTCATGGCGCATCGACGGTGCTCATGGCACGTGCTTTCCCCAATTCGCGCTTCGTCGGCTTCGATTATCACGCCCCTTCGATCGAGCGCGCCCGCAAGGCCGCCGAGGAAGCCGGCGTCGGCGCCAACACGCGCTTCGAGGTCGCGGCCGCCAAGACCTACCCCGGCACCTATGACCTCGTCGCTTTTTTCGATTGCCTTCACGACATGGGCGACCCGGCGGGCGCCGCCACCCATGTCCACGGGTCGCTCAAGCCGGATGGCACGTGGATGATCGTCGAGCCGTTCGCGCATAATCATCTAGCGGCGAACCTCAATCCCGTCGGACGCGTTTACTATGCCGCTTCCACGTTCGTGTGCACGCCCGCATCCCTGTCGCAGGAAGTCGGGCTCGGGCTTGGCGCCCAGGCCGGCGAGGCGAGGCTACGCAAGGTGGTGACCGGCGGCGGCTTCAAGCGATTCCGTCGCGCCACGGAGACGCCGTTCAACATGGTGCTGGAGGCCCGTCCCTAGCGCGGCCGTCGCTAGAAATTGCAGCTCATCGCTTTATGGTGAAGATCTCGTCAAAATCCGAACTCACAGTTATCGACAAATTTCCAGAGGCGTCACCCCCCTGACATCAGATTGGAGTTGTTAGAAGCCAACAGTAGTTGAAGGCACACGCAGCCAAGCTCGTCGCCTAGACTACTTCGGTGCTCTCAGAGAAGCCAACTCCGAAGACCGTACTCCGCTCAAACGCGCAGTCTCTCCACCTGAACTTGGGCGACTTCGGCGGCGTCGGCGACAAACGCGAAAAGCGCCAGGAGCGGCACTGCGACCAATGGCGCTTTCATAAACCTCGAAGGCGCTTTCAATCCTGGCGATGCGTTCCGTCAGTGTCATCTGAATAGACTCATGCTAATCACAGCTTCACGACGCCTTGCGACGCAACGCCGTTTGGTATCCCAACCATTGGTGAATTTCGGCGGCGATGCGCTCGGCATGTGCGGTGACTTCGGGAATTCCCATCAGTTCGCCGACGCTGCCGCGCGCCAATGGCCCGCTGACGAAAATGCTGTCGGTCGGGCGCCCGGATGTGCCGACCGCACGGCCTTGGCTGTCGGTCTCCAAACCAAGACCAATCGGGTCGAGCCGGACCAATCCCATCCGCTCGAGCGCCGCAATCGCCGTGTTGGTCCGCAAGATATCGGCGTGCGCCGGTCCGGTCGTCACGATCACACTGTCGAAAGCCTCGACAACGAGGCTGCGTTGGCCACGCAGCCGCTGCCTGACGCAAATGCGTCCGTCGACCTGTTCGGCGCCGACAATCGTTGCGGCGCGATAGGCAAGCCTGCCCTCGGCAACGCCGCGATCAAGCACGGCCGCGATCTGTGGAGCGATGCGGAAGCGATGCACATCCCACAGCGCGCGAAGATGGCGCACCACGCGGCGCTGCTCGGCGAGCGGCAAGGCCTGCCAGATGATTTGCCCCTGTCGCCGGACGGCGTCGAGCACCGGGTGCCAGCCTTCGCCCCGACGCTTGGCATCAAGGATCGTGGCCCGGATGCGCCTGAACAGTGCCGTTGCGCTGCGTGAAGGCAGGGTCGTGAAATCGCCGATCGGATCGCCACGCGAGGCTGCATGGCTGCGCGAGCGGTAGCCATGGCGCGAAAGTGCTGTGATGCTGCCGCGATGCCTCCTGCGGTCGAGAGTGGCGATGACGTCCGCCGAGGTCAGCCCGGTGCCGACGACCAGGACATGGTGGTCGCGCTCGATCGCTTCCAGTCGTTCGAGATCATAGGGATTAGCGACCAGACCGGCGGCGCCGGCTATAGCGCGCAAGGCTGGCGGTAAGGCCGGCGGCGGATGAGTCGTTGCGACAACCAATGCATCGGCCGCGAGCGTTCCGCCGTCGGCAAGGATGAGGCGATATGCGTCGCCGTTACGCTCGACCGACGCGACGGCGGATCGGACGTGCCGAATCGTCTTGCTTTGCAAAAATGGCTGAAGGTGGGATTCGACATAACGGCCGAAAACGCGACGCTGTGGATAGGCCGCGCCGTTGGTAGTGATCGCCTCGGCGTCATTCAGAACGGCGCCGGTCTGCTCCAGCCAGTCGGCAAAGTGGCTGTCCTGGCCGGAGATCAGCGTCATCCTCGAGGCCGGCACATTGATGCGGTGTGAAGGATCGGTCGTCGAATAGGCCAGACCATAGCCGAGCCTTTCGCGCGGCTCGACGACCACGATATCGGATGCACTGGCCGGGAGCAGCCGCGCCAGATGAAACGCAGTCGCCGCACCTGAAAAGCCGCCGCCGACAATCGCTATGATCGGTTCGCTGGCGCTCAAGACTGGCTCGCGCGCAGCGACGACGGGCGATGGTCGCCGGCCACCGTTTCGCCGAAGGGGCCCATGTTAACCGCCGTCGGCCGCGTCGAGATTTCGTGATCGAGCGGCAACAGCGGCAGCACCAGTTCGCCGAAGCGATAGGCTTCCTCCAGATGCGGATAGCCGGACAGGATGAAGGTATCGATGCCGATGCGCCGGTATTCGTCGATGCGCTCCGCCACCGTCGCCGCATCGCCGACCAGAGCGGTGCCGGCGCCGCCGCGCACCAGGCCGACACCGGCCCACAGATTCGGACTGATTTCGAGTTTGTCGCGACGGCCGCCATGCAGCCGGCTCATGCGCGACTGGCCGACGGAATCCATGCGCGCGAAAACCTTCTGCGCCTCGGCGATCGTCTTGTCGTCCAGGCGGCTGATCAGGCGGTCGGCATCGGCCCAGGCTTCGTCATTGGTTTCGCGAACGATGACATGCAGCCTGATGCCGAAACTCACCTGGCGTCCGGCCTTCTCGGCAAGGCCGCGCACATGGTCGACCTTGGCGGCGACGTCAGCCGGCGGTTCGCCCCAGGTGAGGTATTTGTCGATCTGCTCGGCGGCGACCGCATTGGCCGCCTCCGACGAGCCACCGAAATACAGCGGCGGATGCGGGGTCTGCACAGGCGGGAACAGCAGCCTTCCGTCCTCGATGCGGAAGTGCTTGCCTTCGAAGGCAATGGTCTCGCCGCTGAGCACGGCCTTGTAGATATCGAGAAACTCCCGCGTCACCTCATAGCGCTCATCATGGCTGAGGAAGATGCCGTCGCCCTTGTTCTCGACCGGGTCACCGCCGGTGACCACGTTGATAAGCAGGCGCCCGCCGGAAATGCGGTCGAGCGTCGAGGTCATCCGCGCGGCAAGCGTCGGCGATTGCAGGCCCGGCCGCACCGCAACGAGGAAGCGGAGCCGCTGCGTCAACGGCGCCAGCGCCGACGCCACGACCCAGCTGTCCTCGCAGCTTCGGCCGGTCGGCAGCAGCGCGCCGTAATAGCCAATGGCGTCGGCGGCCTTGGCGACCTGGGTCAGATAGGGCAGGTCGACCGCCCTGCCCCCCTCGGAGGTGCCGAGATAGCGGCTGTCGCCATGGGTCGGGAGAAACCACAGGACCTTGATCCTGTCGGGGATGGCAGTGCTCATGAACAGTCCTTTGTGACTTTACGGCGTTCTCGCTCAGCTCCAGGCGTGGAGCGGCGGATTGACGTCGTTCAGGTAATAGTTGCCGAGGATCGCGTATTTCCAGCGCACGGGATCGTGCAGCGTGTGGGTGCGGGCGTTGCGCCAATGCCGGTCGAGATTGTGCTCGGCCAATGTCGAGCGCGTGCCCGCGAGTTCGAAAAGTCTGTTGGTGGCGTTGATGGCGATCTCGGTGGTGAGGATCTTGGATTCGGCAACCGCGATCTGCGCTTCCGCGACGGTCTTATCGTTGGCGTCGAGCACAGCGCGATCGACCGCAAGGCCGGCCTTGTCCAGAACCGCCTCGGCCGCATTGGCCCGCAGGCGGAGGTCGCCGACCGCCTGGATCGTGTAGGGATCCTGCCAGGCATGATCGACGCCGCTGTCGATCCACGCGCGCGACTTGGTGCGCACGAAGCTGACGG
>NZ_JAMYME010000033.1:0-70129 GCF_040318345.1 Mesorhizobium sp. M1169
CGTCTTGAATTCGCTCTATCTGAACTACGGTTCGGAGAAGGAGACGTTGGTCGCCACGAAATCGGTGAACTCGTTTGTGACCGATATCGTCAAGATCGCGGTATTCACCGGACTCGGCGCGCTCGGTGGTCAGGCGGTCATGTACGGCGCAGCCGCGGGTTTGGGCGCTGCGCTTGCCAATCTGCTGGCCAAGCGCTGGCTCGAACGCCTAAGTGGACGACAGTTCCGCGGCCTTGTGGTCGCGCTCATGGCTGTGAGTGGAGCGCTGATGATCTGGAACCAGCACAGCTTCGTTGTGCAGGCCTGGCGCGCGGCCACAGGAATGTCTTAACAATGTCGATGTTGGCTGGAGCGCTGCGCCGTAGCTTGGTTGACCGGTCGCGCGATACGCAGAAGCTGGCAAAAGGCCTGCGCGCAGCCCTCGACAAGGTCGCCGTCAAAAAGAGCTAGCGCTTCCCGTCCGCGCGCATCATACAGGGCTCTTCGAACCAGCCGACCTAACCAGCTCAGCTTCGAGAAGCTTCGTGAGATTAGATCGCGCTCAGGGTCACGGCGGCAAGAACCAGATAGCGGCCGACCTTGGCGGCAGTGACCAGCAAAAGGAAAACCCGAAAAGGCTCGCGCGCAGGACGCCCGCGACGACAGTCAGCGGATCACCGACAACCGGCAGCCAACTCAGCAGGAGCGACCACTTTCCATAGCGGCGATACCACACTTGCGCGCGGTCCAGTTGCGCTTGGTTCATCGGAAACCACCGTTGGCCCCGAAAGCGCTCGATGCCTCGCCCGAGCCGCCAGTTGATCACCGATCCAAGCACGTTGCCGACGCTCGCGACTCCGATGAGCAGCCAGGGCGAGTAATCCGCAAGCACGAGCTCGACCAGCACTGCTTCCGATTGCATCGGCAGGATCGTAGCGGCGAGCAAGGCCGCCAGGAACAGACCAGCACAGGCCGCGAGATCGGTCATTGAACCGCATATCCGCCAGTCGACCTAATGATGGTGACCTTCGGGTTCGACCATCTTGAACGGCAGCACCTGTTCGCGGTCTTTCGCGGTCAGCACCAGACCTGCCTGGAACTCATGCGGTTCGGCAGGGGCGACGGTGCTCTCAAGGCGGTGATGGTTGTCGCCGACAGGTTCGAGGCGAAGCGTCTCCGGCCCGCCGGGCCGGTCGATGATCACCGTCGCTGCCAGATCGTCGGCCTGGCGATCGATGGTCAGCCGCGTCCGCTCGCCGGCCGGTGTGTCGACGATTTCCAACGTCCCCGCAGCCAGACCGCAGGCGACCTTAAAGGGCTCCGGCGCAGCGTCAGTTGCGATACCGATCCGTGGCCAGCGCAGCGCATCATAATTCTGCTGTTCCTTCAGCCTGCAAAGTCTCCGCGAGAATCGTGAGGGTCGCGCCGGTGAAAGCGGCCAAGGAACCTGCCGCCGATCAGATCGTTTCGCGGTATCTGGCTAAGGCCAACCGGAGCGGAGGCAGACATGCCGCATGCCCGCAATCGCATGGAACCGAACATCGGCAAAGTCTGCCGTGGATTCGGGCCTTGGCGCGATGCTGCGTGACGTCGATTATGTCCTGCAAAAACTCGACTGGATGCGCGGCGAAGGCATCTGGCCCAACGGCTTGCGGTATCTGTGGACCGATGCATTCGGGGTCGTGCTCTACGTCTCGCTTTATGCGGAAACTGGCGAAGAGCGCTGGCTGGACGAGGCCGAGCGGCTGGTCGCCGATGTCGAGCGTGTGCTCGGCCGCCGGCGCGGACTGAGGATCGGCGAAGCGGCCGATCGCGACGGCCAGTATTTCCACTATCTGGCGATGTGGCTGTTCGCCCTGGCGCGTCTCGGCGATCTGAAGCCGGAATACCGCAAGCGCGGCATTGCGCTGGCGAGGGACATTCACCCGGCGTTTGTGGTCCCTGGCCGCGGCGTGATCTGGAAGATGCAGGAGGATTTGAGCGGTCCTTACCCCGGCTACGGCCTCGGCAGCATGGATGCCTATGACGGCTACGTCTCTTACCGAATGCTCGACGACGAGGAACTGGCGCCCGAGATCGCGCAGATGCGTGCCCTGATGGAGCGCGATTGGCGCAGCCTCGACATCGACCAGGACCTCGGCCTCGGCATGATGCTGTGGCTCGCCCATTTCTCTCCCGACGAGCCGTGGGCCGAGGCCCAGACGAGGCGTTCGCTGCGAACCCTGGAAACGATGTGGGTCGACCCGCCCGGTTATTTCAGCCGCGCGCCATGGCTGCGCGATACCAAGTTCGCCTTCACCAATTACGGCGTTTCGCTCGGCCTGCAGGCCGCCGGTATCTGGCCGGGGCGTGTCGATAGGCTGAACGCCTTCTTCGAGGACTGGCGCTCCGGCGACGAATACGACCGCGAGGCGATCACCTGAGTGATGGCCTGCACCTCGCACCTTCCCGGCGCTTTTCTGACCCGGGGTGGCGAGACAATGATTGAAAGCGACCAAGCTCGGGAACGTTCTTCCGCCGGCGCGGTTGTCGATGGAAGTGCATGGAGACGCAAGGGGCGCGGTTGAAATGGCCATTCTCTTGGGAAAACCGGGAAGCTGTTGGGTGGCGGCAGCCGCCTCCACGAACTATCCCCAGCTCGAAGGTTCGATCCGTGCGGACGCCGTTGTCGTGGGTGCTGGAATTGTCGGGCTGACGACGGCGCTTCGGCTTTGCGAGGCGGGCCGGTCGGTGGTCGTCCTCGAAGGCCTGCGCACAGGCGGCCAGGTGACCGGCCGCTCGACGGCCAAGATCACCACGCAGCATGCGCTGATCTATCGTCATCTCATCGACAGCGTTGGCCGGGACCTGGCGCAGACCTATGCCGATGCGAATTCCGCCGGCGCGCGCCAAATCCGCGATTGGGTTAACAACTGCGCCATCGCCTGCGATTTCGAGAGCAAGGACGCCTATACCTACACCTGCAGTGAAAGCCGCTGCGCGGAGATTGCGGCCGAGGCGGAGGCCGCGCGCCAGGTCGGGCTGGAGGCCGAGATCTTCGACCGCGCGCCGCTGCCTTTCGTAACGGCCGCCGCGCTACGGTTCCCCGACCAGGCGCAGTTCAATCCGGCGATGTATCTGGTTGGCCTGGCGGAAGCGGTGACGGCCCGTGGCGGTCGGATCTTCGAAAACAGCCGCGCCACCTCGATCGACGAGGCAAGTCGCTGGCGCGTCGTCACCGATGGCGGCGCCGTTGATGCCGGGCACGTCGTCGTCGCCACCAACATGACGGTGAAGAGCCCCGTCGGCATGGCGAACCGGACGCAACCGCGCTGCCACACCGCCATGGCCTTTCGGATCGACGATCCCCTCCCTGTCGACGGCATGTTCATCGGCATCGACGACCCGACGCATTCCATCCGCACGGGCCGTGATGCCGAAGGGCCACTGCTGGTCACGCTCGGCCCCAAGTTCAACACCGGCTGGGACGGCGACGTGGCCAAGCGGTTTGTCGAACTGGAAAACTGGGCAAGAAAGAACCTTCCGGTCGGCGACGTCGCCTGGCGCTGGTGCAATGAGGACTATGATACGGCCGACAGGATCCCATATGCCGGCGAACCCTATCCCGCCAAGGCCGCCGGCTTCCACATTGCCACGGGCTTCAACGCCTGGGGCATCACCAACGGGACGGCCGTGGGCGAGATGATCGCCGACCTGATCTGCGGCCGCCCGAGCCCATGGCAAAAACTCTACGATCCGGCCCGGCCCTATCCTGAGGACTTCCACAAGAACGGCCGCAGTCAATCGATCGTCTCGAGCACCCACGACATTGCGCCTGGTATGGGCGGCGTGATCGTCAGGGGAGACGAAAAGATTGCGGCGTGGAGAGACACCGAAGGCGCACTCCAGGCGGTTTCGGCGATTTGCACCCACAAGGGCTGCACCGTAACCTGGAACAATGCGGACCACACCTGGGATTGTCCCTGCCACGGCTCGATCTTCGCCGCCGACGGTTCGGTCATCCACGGCCCTGCCCGAAAACCGCTTGCCCAGATTACATTGTGAAGGCGGCGACCGACACGGCCCGCGTCACGCCGGCCGTTCGTAGGTTCCGACCAGCTCCGTCTCCTCCAATGCGTGTTTCTGGGCTTGCTTCCAGACCTGATGCACGCCCGCCTGTCCTGGTACGCTGAGGCTCGGCACATCGAGCGCGGCCAGCAGGAAGTGGTAATGGTGGACGCCGTGCCCTGCAGGCGGCTGCGGACCATCGTAATACGCATTGCCGAAATCGTTGGTGCCTTGCCTGAGTGCCGACGGGCCGGGCTTGCCGTCTTCGGCCTCGGCTAGTCCCCCGGCATCCGGCGGGATGTTGAACACCGCCCAGTGCCCGAAAATCCCGCTTGGTGCATCGGGATCCCGCACGACAAGAACAAGGCTCTTGGTACCATCCGGGACACCGGACCACTTCAGCGGCGGCGAGACGTTCTGGCCGTCACGCGCATATTTTTCGGGAATTCTTCCGCCTGCCCGGAACGCCGGGCTGATAAGGGTGAGTGGCATTGCTATTTCCCCAAGGAGGTTGCGACCGAGAAGCCCGCGCCTGCGCCGTTCACGCCGCTTGCTGAGCTTCGGCGACGCGTCTTATCTCGCCCGGCAGGGATTCCCAGACCTTGTGCATCTGTCCTTCTCCGACGTGATGGGCGAGTACCTTGGACACGACCCTGAATGCATCCTTGGAATCGACCGGGCGGGTAAATTCCAGCTCCGCCTTGATCTTGGCCAGAAACTCGTCGAGCGACCGCATCTTCTCGGGAGCTTTGGAAGGCTGATATTGGTCATAGAAGGCGCCGCGCACCAGGATCGGCAGCTGCGAGCCGAGGTGGGCTGCAAGATCCGGCTGCATACGGTCGCGAAGGGCGTGCAGCACCGCTCCGAGAACGTGCCAGGCGACCTGCCGATCCGGTCCAATCTCGTCCATGATCTCGTCGAGCCAGATGTTCGTGGTCTGCAGTGTCTTGTCGAATACGTCGAGTCCGGTGGCATTCATCGAAATCCTCCTTCCGTTCAAATCCGACTAGGTGATGTGACCAAACAGCCGTACCTGCCCGTTGTTCCCCCATGCGCATGTCCTGATGCGCATTTATTGTCGGAGGTCCCGTCTGTTGTCGGAGGTCCCGTCATGAGGGAATTCGGGCCGGCTTTTTTGCCGCTGTTTTTCGACCACCTTTCTTGGCCGGCACCGGAACATCCTCATGGGTGGACGAGTTTTGTTTGCCGTCGCCGATCACATGGCGACGAGTGATGCAGACACAAAAAACAGGAGAAGAACCATGGCACATCACGATTTGGCGCCCCGGACGCCATCGCGCAGCCTCTACCCATCCGCGCGCGACCCGCTCACGTCATTCCACCGGCAGATTGACCGCCTGTTCGACGACTTCTTCGCGCCGATGGCCGAAGCGACTACGGCCGGCGATCTTTGGCCGAGCGTCGACGTACATGAAACAGACCAAGCCTATAAGGTCACCGCCGAATTGCCGGGGCTCGAGCAGAAGGACGTTGAGCTCAAGCTGCGCGAAAACACCCTCTTTATTACGGGCGAGAAGCGTTCGGAGCACAAGGAAGGCGAAGGCGGCCGCACCTACAGCGAACGCAGTTATGGCCGGTTTCAGCGGACCATCCCGCTGGAAGCGGAGATCGATGCCGACAAGGTGCAGGCCACTTTCAGAAACGGCATTTTGGCTGTCGAGCTTCCGAAGAACCCCGCTGCAAAGGACAAGACACGCCGCATAGAAGTGAAAGCGCGATAGTTGCCAAACTGAAGGCTGCCTGAGCAGGCGGCGTTCAGCCCAGATGGAGAAGAACGGCGAGCACGGCGGCAACCGCCCAGCGAGCGTCTAGCGCCGGGGATCGTCCGTTGCCTCGGAAACGCCTTCGAGAGCGATTTTGGCGGCTTCCTCATCGGTCCGCCCGAGGTCGGCCAGGGCGATGACGCCGACGAGGCGCTTGTCGTGATTGATCACCGGAAGACGACGCACCTGATGCTTGGCCATGATCTTCGCCGCATCGGTGATATCGGCGTCATCGAAGCACCAATAGACATGCTCGGACATGACCTCGCGAACGGTCGTGTTGCCGGCTGAGCGCTCCTCGGCGACGCCGCGCATCACGATGTCGCGGTCCGTCACCATGCCGACCAGCCTGTCATTCTCGCCGACCGGAAGGGCGCCGAGATTGTCGGCCCGCATTTTCCGGGCGGCATCCCTGATTGTCGTGTTCGGGCCGACCAGTTCGGTCCGACGGCTCATGATCTCCTGAACTTGCATGGGATCTTCCTTTCCCTGATTGCTGAGGCAACAAGTCGCCAGACGGACCTGTTGCGACGCATCGCTAGATTGCCAGCTGGCCGGACGAGGCATGTACGGATCACTATCTTCGATCTTCCCGATCCGCGCTGAGGCGCGTGCCGGTGCCGGCACCTCGCGATCGAAACTATTCTTGGAACGTCCAGGCAGCGAGCGAGTTCCAAAATGGTACCGGTGCCGCAGCCATCCCACGGAATGTGGACGCAGGCTGGTGAAAAAACATCCACCGGGAAAACAGATGCACGCGGATTGAAGGTCATGGCTATCATCTTTTCAGATCGCCGCGAGGCCGGGCGGCAACTCGCCGGGGAACTCGTTCGCTTTGCCGGCCGCGACGATGTGATCGTATTGGCGCTGCCCCGAGGCGGCGTGCCGGTCGGCTACGAGGTCGCGCAGGCACTCAAGGCACCGCTCGACGTCTTCGTCGTGCGCAAGCTCGGCGTCCCCGGCCACGAGGAACTGGCCATGGGGGCGATCGCGCCCTCAGGCGTACGTGTCCTGAACGACGAAATCGTCAACGGTCTCGCGATCCCGCCACATGTCATCGACGCGGTCGCTGCAAGGGAGGAAAAAGAGCTTCTGCGCCGCGAGCACCTCTATAGGGACGGGCGACCCCCACCGCAGTTGAATGGACGAACCATTATCCTCGTGGATGACGGGCTTGCGACCGGATCGACCATGCGGGCCGGGATCAAGGCGCTGCGAAAAAACCACGCCGCCCATATTGTCGCGGCCGTTCCCGTCGGTAGCCCCGACACTTGCGACGCGATGCGGGCGGACGCCGACGAGGTCGTTTGCGCGACGACACCAGAGCCGTTGCTGGGTGTCGGGCGCTGGTACGTGGATTTCTCGCAGACGAGCGATGAAGAGGTCCGCGCGCTCCTCGCCAGGTCCGGGCCCAAGCCCGCCGCTTCCGAAGAGGAATTGGCTGGGCGCGCGGGCGCGGGTCCGGCGCCTGGCACCAGATCGACATAGCGGAGATGGATATGGACCGGGATAGCGAGCACGTCGTGCATGTTCCCGCGGGACCTGTCACGCTTGAGGGCAATGTTTCGTTGCCCTCGGATGCTCGTGGCCTTGTGCTCTTTGCCCATGGCAGCGGAAGCAGCCGCCACAGCCCGCGCAACCGCTACGTGGCAGGAAGGCTGAACGAGGCGAACCTCGCCGCCTTCCTCATCGACCTGTTAACGGCCGAAGAGGAGCGGATCGACCAGGTCACGGCCGAGTTGCGCTTCAATATCGGACTGCTCGCCGACCGGCTGGTCGGCGTCACGGATTGGCTCGGCGCCTCGCCGGAAACATCGGGGTTGCGTCTTGGCTATTTCGGCGCGAGCACGGGCGCCGGTGCCGCCCTGGTGGCGGCGGCCGAGCGGCCCGACCAGGCCGCGGCCGTGGTTTCGCGTGGTGGCCGGCCCGATCTTGCAGCGCACGCCCTGCCGCGCGTCCGGGCGCCGACCTTGCTCGTCGTCGGAGGCGCGGACAAGCAGGTGATCGCGCTCAACCGCTCGGCGCTGGCGGCGCTCCACTGCGAGAAGGAGCTCGCCATCGTCCCTGGCGCGACGCACCTGTTCGAGGAGCCCGGCGCCCTGGACGAAGTCGCGGGCCTGGCGAGCCGATGGTTCTTGCGCCATCTGATTTCGGACAGATCGGCGTCGACGTCCTGACAGCTGGGGCTTGGATCACCAGTCCCGGGATCATTTGCGTCCTCAACGCGTTATGATCCTCATAAGACCGCGCGCAGCTGCAACCCGAATGGCTGTCGCAACCCGTATGAGGGAGAAAGACAATGCCGGACAAGAAAACCATCGAGAAGGCCCGAAAGGACAAGCGCGAGGGCAAATCGCCGAGCACACAGGCCGGCGAGTTCGTGCACGAGGAGATCGATAAAATCCGCCGCGGCGAGCACGGCGCGCGCTCGACGCAGCAGGCCATCGCCATCGGGCTTTCCGAGGCAAGACGCGCAGGCGTAGACCTGCCCCCGCCCAAAAAGGGCAAGGTGAAGGAGAGCACGCGCAAAAGCGCCGAATACGCCTATGAGGCCGGCCAGGGTGAACGCACGCCGAAACGCCGCCCGCGGGTGTCGAAAGCCGTCTCCAAGGTGCTCGAGCACGAGCCGAAGAGCACGGCTTCGCACGAGGCGCTGGCGCAGCAGGCGAAGCGTGCGGCCTCGCGCCGGACGGCTGAGGAGCGCTCGGCCGCCGCCAAGAAGGCCGCCGAGACGAAAGGCGCCAGCGGAAGGAAGGCGGCGGCGCAGAAGGCCGCCAGAACGCGCGCGCACCACGCATAGTTCAAAGACGGCAGTTCGCCTCCTGGAAATCCGATATGGCCCAAGCGACCGGTATCGAGATCTGCCCCGGCAGCGCGGGACAACGCCGCTGCCCAAGGCGAGCCTGCATCCGCGGGACAACATCGACTTCGAAATCACCGCTGACGAAACGGTGGCGCTGAGCGAGCAATACGCGTCGCTCGCGATGCTGCCTGACGCGTGACACCGACCGGAGGTACACGGCGGCAAGGGCAGCGGGAGACCGGTCAGGAAAGCGCAGCCTGTTTCTTGAGCATGATGCGTATCGCCCATAACGCGGAGAACTCTGATCATGACCTCAGCTGCCAGCACGACAATGCCGCGAGACACCATTCAGACGAGGCATATCGCTTTGCTCGGCGCGCCCTCTAATCTTGGGCTGATGCCGCAGCAGGGTGAGCCGGAGCTCGGCGTGTGGAAGGCGCCGGAGGCACTTCAATCGCTTGGTCTCGCCGACCGTTTGGGCGCCGGTCCGTTGCGCTCGGTTCGGGCTCCGCCTTATCGGCCTGAGGTGGATCCTGCGACGGGCGTGCGCAATGCCCAGGCCCTGCGCCAGTATTCCAAGACGCTTGCCGAAGCGGTCGACGAGGAGCTGAACTCGGGAGGGTTCCTGCTCATGCTCGGCGGCGATTGCAGTGTGTTGCTTGGCCCTGCGCTCGCGCTACGGCGTCGTGGCCGCTACGGCCTTATCTTCTTCGATGGGCACACCGATTTCAAATTGCCGGATACCTCGCCGTCAAAGGGAGCCGCGGGCATGGATTTGGCCTTCGTGACCGGCCATGGCCCGACGCTCCTGATCGATTTCGGCGAGCACACTCCTTTGGTCCGTGAGGCCGACGTAGTCGCGTTTGGCTATCGCGATGTGCAGGACCCCGCGACTTACACGTCCAAGGCCGTCTTCGACACCGATGTTCACCGGATGGATTTGGCTGAAGTGCGGCGGCGCGGCATCGCCGATGCGGCACGCATAGCGCTTGACGCGGTCGCAGGGCAGGACGTCGAGGGTGTATTCGTTGACTTCGATGTCGACGTGCTGGACAGCGAGATCATGTCGGCTGTCGATACGCCGGAGGCCGGCGGTGTCTTGCCCGACGAAGCTGTCGAAGCCCTTCGCACATGGTGCAACGATCCACGCGTGATTGGGATGGAGGTGACGATCTATGATCCCGACCGCGATCCGGATCGTCGCTGCGGCGAGCTGCTGATCGACATTCTGGTCGCTTCCCTTTGCGGCCGGTAGACCAATGGGAGTCCTGCACTTGTGCACAAATGCAATCCGCCGGCACGAATGGCCGTCGGTCTGACGGATCGCCGCGCGCACCCATTCTGTGGTGCTACCTCATCGGGAACCGTTCTCAACGAACATGGTTCGGAGTGTGCGACCGAAGCATTCGGCTTCTTCTACCCGGCTATCGCCAAGGAGATTCGCCATGACCGGCAAAACCCGTCCCACCGTCCTGATCACAGGCAGCAGCGGGTTTCTGGGCCAGGCCATCGCTCGCGGCTTGATGGAGCGCTACGACATCATCGGCCTTGATGTTGCCAGACGATCCTTGCCCAGCGTCGAGACGATCGAGATCGACCTTACCTCGGACGCGAGCGTGGCGAAGGCACTGGCCGAGGTGCGCGAGCGGAGCGGCGGCCGCGTTGCCTCGGTGATCCATCTCGCGGCTTATTACGACACGACCGGCGAGGATAATCCGAAATACGGCGCGGTGACCGTCGAGGGAACGCGCCGGCTGCTGAACGCCCTGAGGGGGTTCGAGACGGAGCAGTTCGTGTTTTCGAGCACGCTGCTGGTGCATGCGCCGAGCCCGGCAAAGGGCGCCAGGATCGACGAGCGATCGCCGATCGATCCGGCCTGGGCCTATCCGAGATCGAAGGCCGAGACCGAGACGCTGATCCAGAAGGAGCACGGCGACGTCAAGGTTGCGATCCTGCGACTGGCGGGTGTCTATGACGAGGATTGTCACGCGGCCTTCATCGCCCAGCAGATCGCCCGCATTTTCGAGCGCATGCCGACCGCCTATCTTTTCACCGGCGACATCACCACCGGCCAGCCCTACCTGCATCTGGACGATCTCGTCGACGCCGTGGTGCGCACTGTCGACCGGCGCAGCGCGCTTCCCGACGAGACCGTACTGCTGATCGGCGAAGAAGAGACGCCGTCCTACGACGAGATGCAGAAGCAGATCGGGCAGCTCCTGCATGGCGAGACCTGGCGGACCCTGTCCCTGCCGAAAGAGGTGACGAAGCTCGGCGCCTGGATGCAGGAGAAGGTTCTCGACCAGGAGACCGACATCAAACCATGGATGATCGAGAACGCCGACGATCACTACGAGATCGACATCTCCCGCGCCAGGCGCCTGCTTGGCTGGAACCCGCGGCACCGCCTGACCGCTACCTTGCCGGAAATGATCCGGCGGCTGAAGGCGGATCCTACCGACTGGTACAAGAAGAACAAGCTTGAACCGTCGGCGGCCGCCGCTTCCGCGCCCGAGCTCGACCAGGCCGCCGAACGGCTGCAGCGCCCGCTCGAGCGCTCGGACGACGAGGTCGAGGCGGAAACCGAACGCCACCGGGCCGCAACGCTCTGGGCGCCGCTGACCAACGTTGCGATCGGGCTGTTGCTCGTGGCGTCGCCCTTCACGCTCGGCCTGTTCGATCCCGCTTCAGCACCGATTCCGCCGGCGCTCGGACATGAGATCTCCTCGCCGGAGACGCGCGACGGCAGGCTCGGCATCAGTGAGATTGTATCCGGCCTCGCCATCCTGTCGCTGGCGCTCGTCGGCATGCGCCGGCGCTGGCACGGGCTGCAATGGATCACCGCCTCGATCGGGGTTTGGGTGATGTTCGCGCCGCTGCTGTTCTGGACCACCAGCGCCGGAGCCTACGCGACCGACACGTTGGCCGGCATGCTGATCGTCGCGTTCGCGGTGATGATCCCGCCGACGCCGGGTATCAGCCGGCGTGCCCTTGCCGCCGATGACGACCGCCCGCTCGGCTGGAGCTATTCGCCCTCCCTCTTCACCCAGCGCATTCCCATAATCGGCCTCGCCTTTGTCGGCCTGTTCGTCTCGCGCTATCTCGCTGCCTATCAGCTAGGGCACATCGACAGTCTTTGGGATCCGTTCTTCGGCCCGGGCGAAACACCGGCCGGCAATGGCAGCGAGGCGGTGGTCACCTCCTGGGTCTCCAAGGGTTTTCCGATCGCCGATGCCGGGCTGGGCGCCTTCGCCTATGCGCTGGATATCCTCGCGGGCGCGATCGGCGATCGCCGCCGCTGGCGCACCATGCCGTGGATGGTGCTTTTGTTCGGCTTGCTGGTCGTTCCGCTCGGTGTGGTCAGCGTCGGCTTCATCATCATCCAGCCACCGCTCATCGGGGCGCTGTGCACGCTCTGCATCGTCCAGGCTGCCGTCACCGTCGTCCTCATCCCTTATTCGGTCGACGAGGTGCTGGCGAGCTGCCAGTATCTTTGGCACGCGAAACAAGCGGGAGAGCCGTTCTGGCGCACATTCTGGTGCGGAGGTCCGGCACTTTCGGAGGACCAGACGCCGACGCCGGATCTCGACCGGCCGCTATCGGCAGTGGCGCGGGACTTCGTCACTGGCGGTGTGAATTTCCCCCGGACCCTTGTCGCCAGCACACTCGCCGGCGCCCTGCTGATGATCACGCCGCTTGTCTTCGGCACCAGCCCGCCGCTCTACTTCAGTGACCATGTCACCGGCTGCCTGGTCATCATGATCGCCGTTACGGCGATGGCCGAGGTGGCGCGCGCCGTCCGCTTTGTGAACATAGCGCTTGGAGCCTGGATCGCCCTCTCTCCGTTCATGCTCGCCGGCGGCGCGGCGGCGAGCCTCGCCAATCTGGCGATCGGAGCGCTGCTGGTCGGGCTCAGCCTGCCGCGCGGCACGCGCAGCGCTGCGCATTATGGCGGCTGGGACCGGGCCATCGTCTGAGAATGTTCGGCGGCGCAGGACGGTCGGCCAGGTGGCTGCAAAGATTGATCCGCATCAACCTGTCGAACACATCGAGCGGGAAGTCGGCGAAAGGCGCAAAGGCGGCCGTACCCTTCCAACTTGAATTTTCCGCGTATCTGCATTTCATAAGTCGGCAAATAAATTAGGGAGGAATTTCAACATGATAAAAGGGCAATTCTCTGCGCCGGCATCCTCGCCGCCGGTATGTGGGCCGCGTCGTCATCGGCGTCCGCCGAAAGCCTGACCATGTCTTGCGGCGTTGACGAGGTCTGGTGCCAGCAGACGGCGCGGGCGTTCGAGGAGAAGACCGGCATCACGTCAATATGACCCGCAAGAGCGCTGGCGAAATCTATGCGCAATTGCGCGCCGAGGCCGCCAACCCAAAGGGAGACATCTGGTGGGGCGGAGCCGGCGATCCGCATCTGCAGGCAGCCGAGGAGGGCCTGACAGTGGAATACAAATCGCCGCTGCTCATGCGGACCGGTTCTGATCAAAGCTTGAAGGATTGCACGCAGAGCTGGCGGACCTGGGCGAACACGCCGCTGCCGGCGCAAATCACCAGCGCGCCGTTTTCCAGCACCGTCTTTGGGTCGGGCTTGACTATAGTGCCGCCGGCTTCTTCCACCAGCAGCATGCCTGCCAGGCAGTCCCAGGCGTTCATATGCTCTTCGACATAGCCGAGCAGCCTGCCGGCGGCCGCATAGGCGAGCATCAACGCGCCGGATGCGTTACGGAAAAACACGCCGCCCTTTGAAAACAGCAAGCCGATGAGCGTTGCGACGTTCTGAATTTCGGCGCGGTTGGAAAAGCCGGTGCCCAACGAGCCGTCGGTCAGGCTGGTGGCCGCGCTTGCCCTGATCGGCTTGCCGTTGAGAAAAGCGCCGCCGCCCTTGCGGCAATGGAACGTTTCGCCGGTAGAGGGCTCGTGGATGACACCCACGACAGTGTCGCCGTCCTTGGCGCAGGCGATGACCACACACCAGGCCGGAATGCCCCGCACGAAATTCGCGGTGCCGTCGATCGGATCTATCACCCAGACATGCCCGCTCGATCCGGTGACCGAGGCATGCTCCTCGCCGACAATTCCATCGGTCGGGTAAGCGGCTTTCATTGCCGCACGGATGAACAGCTCGACCTCGCGGTCAGCCTGCGAGACCATGTCCTGATGACCTTTGCTCTCGATGGCGAGGCTGTCGAGGTCGCGAAAATACTCCAGGCCGAGCGCGCCGGCGCGCCGCGCGAGATCGATGGCGAACTGTTCGCGCGTTGCTGTGTCGGGTGTCATGAGATCCTTGGGATGGCGAATGTGATCTGAGGAAAATACCCCAGCCAAAGAAGCTTAGCGGTGAAGCTAAGAGCGTGCAAATGACGAGCCCTGCCTTTTGCGGGGCGGCCCCGAGGCCGACCGGTCTTCCATGCGCCCGACAGCGACAGTCGCGCTCATACGGGTCCGGGTCATGTCGCCTTCGATATAGATGATCTGGCCGGTCATGAAGCTCGACGCGTCGGAAACCAGGAAGATCGCAGCACCGCCCAGTTCATCGACCTCGCCCACCTTGCCAGCGGCCGACCAATGCCACGGCTTGCCGGCGATAAACGCCTATCCCCGCCAGACATCTTCGCGGCGCAGATCGTCCATCGCGCGCGAAATGCCTTCGCGCAGGATCGACACCATATCGTCGATCTACTGGCGCTTGATGATTAATGGCGGCGACATCACGCACATGTTGATCAGTAGCCGGACCAACAGGCCGAGCTCGTGGCAATGCGCGTCGATGCAGGTCGGCACCTCGATCCGCCTCGCTTATGACCCTGAGGCTCTGCTGGCGATAACCGACTGAATAATTTTTTGCGCAGCAGTGCGACCGGCGACGATCGCGCCCTCGACATAGCCCGGAAATGACGGCGACAGCTCCGACGAGGCAAAATGCACCGGCGGGGCGCCCGCCCGGATAATGCGTTCGGCATCCGTTGCCGTCGCATCGACGATCGAATCGCTGTAACCCCCGCCGCTCCAGTGATCCCCGGTCCAGTCGCGATGGCTGAGATCGGTGACGCCGGCGGCCTCGATACCGAGCGCATCTTGCAGCTTTGATGTCACCGTTGCGCGTAGCGCCGCGCTGTCCATATCCCGCCAGCGCTGCGCCAGCGGCCCGCCGATGAAGACGACAAGTGCTGCATGATCCTCATCCTTGCTGGCATCGCAGGCAAAAAGTCCGTGCGGCTCCCGCCACATCACCATGCCGCTCAAGCCCCTGTCGCGCCAGAAAGCCTTGGGATAGCGCACCAGCATTTTGATCACCGCGCCGCTTTGCCAGACGCCGAGGGCTCTCTCCAGCGCAGCCGGCAGCGGCGGCACGAAATCCACTCTCGAGGCCATCATCGGCGGTAGCGCGACCAGTACCGCTCGTGCCTCGGTCACGCCGGCGGGCGAAACGACGCGAACCCCTCCCGGCCCGTGCTCAATAGCCTCGACAGCTGTATTCAGCCGCAGTCGATCGCCGAGATCCCGCGCAAGATCATCCGCCAGCGAATGCATGGTTTCGCCCACGAAATACTGCAGCTCCGACACCTCGTTGGTGATGCGGCGATCATTGTCGATCAAGTACCACAGCGGCAGCCTTTCCATTGCCAGGCACCACAGGCCCTCGATCATCGACCGAAAGGCGGCCTTGGCATCGTCGGGATCGTTCTGGCGATCGAGCCATGCCGCGACTGTCAAGCCGGCGATGGCCGGGTCGGTCGGTGCGATCGCGTTCATCCGCTCGCGAATTCGCATCGCGGTGCCGTAAGTGCGCCCGGCTTGCGCCTCGCTCATTCGCGGCTGCGTGACGAATTCGCCTGCGACATGGGTCTCGACCAATGTCTTGCCGCGCGCTCGCACCAGCGCCATTAATTCCGGCATGTCTTCGCACAAGAACTGGCCGCCGCTGTCGATCCGCTCGCCGAGCCCGTTCTGCACGGCTTCGACGCGGCCGCCGACACGGTCGCGGGCTTCGAGCAGCACGGCATCGATGCCGGCGTGGTTCAATTCACGCGCGGCCGACAGGCCGGTGAAGCCGGCGCCGACGATGGCCACATCGGCTCGTTCGATCTTGAACTTCATTAGCCGGCCTTGATCTTCTCGAATGTCAGGCGCCGGATCATTGTCTTCATTGCTGGTCCACCCTCTTTTTGATGGTTCATGCCGGCCTGGCACCGCGGGCTGCTGAGTTCGGATAGTGCTTGGGGAATGCCGCAGACAGGAACTCGTTCGCGGCCTGCAGCGCCGTCTCGCGTGTGGCGTCCTCGGTGCCCATCATCAAATGCAGCCACAGACCATCCAGCATGGCGCTGAGCGCCAGCGCCATGACTTGCGGCTCATAGGCATAGAAGCCGCTCTGCTTGAGCGCCGCGCAAAGATCGATGAATATGTTCTGGTAGACGGCATCGCGTGCGCTGCTCAGCGCCTGATATTTCGGTCGCGATTTGGCCTCGCCCCAGAAGGCACACCAAGCAGCCAGCTTGCGCTTGTTGCAGATCGAGCGGTTGAAATCGGCTGCCACCAATGCCTGCAGCTGGCGGGCGGGATCATCGCCGGCCCTTTGCAAGGCGCTGCGCCAATGCGCCGAATACTCGTCATGCATGTACTGCAAAGTGGCGACGAGCAGCTTCTCCTTGCTCTCGAAATGGAAATTGACGATGCCGCGCGACAGGCCGGCGCCGTCGGCGACGTCGGCCATAGTCGTTTCCGAATAACCGCGCTTGGCCAATGAATCGATAGTCGCTTCGATCAGTTGAACCTGCCTTGTCTCTTTCGACGCTTTGCGGCCGCGCTTTTCGGAATCGCTTTTTCGCGCCGGTTCGAGGAGGGCTTCGCGCGCCTCTGTTGTCTTCATCGGGGTGATGGTCTCCAGCATCGCCGGCTAGCCGACCGGCATCGGCCGCGAAGATCAGTGGGACGGTGTTTGCCACTGTCAAGCACCTTCTGCATGGCTGCCCATATTCGAATGTTCTCGTCGAGATTGCATCCTTGGAGAAAACGTCGTCGAAGGCACCGTCGGCGAAGGGCAGCAGTCCCGGCGATGCAAACCAGATCAGCGCCGCCGAGCCCGCCTGCAGCGGACCTTGGCTCGAGATCCACGCCAGGCGCGAGCTGCAATATCAAAAGCTGCTGAAGCGTGCCAAACTGGTGCCGCGGCTGGTCGTCAGGCTCGGCCGCCGCACTGCCAATCCGCCTGCGGATTTCTAAATATGGCCGACGACACCGACAGTCCCAAACTCGACGCCGAAGCCGCCGAACAGTGGCAGCTGATCAACACACCGCTCGGCGAAAAATGGTCGGGCCGCACCCGCTATGCTGCGGCCATGTTCTTCTACAAACGCGGTGAGATGAGCGCTGAAACGCTGGAGGCCTACCGTATTTGTGCCAGGCTGGATTCGACCGATCCGCTGCCGATCATCCGCGACCGCGGCATTGGCCAGGACTGGCTTAAACGCATGGGTTTCGAATAGTCGGCCTCCAAATCGCATTCCGGTCAAGCCGGCATCACCCGCTTAGCCGATGGTCTTTTCCAGCATGCCGAGCCAGTTGCGATAGGCGATCTTCTCGATCAGCGCGCGCCCGAAGCCGCGAGCCGCGAAAGCGTCGAGCAATCTTGGCAGGCCGGCAACGTCGCCTATCACGGCCGGGATCATGGCGCCGTCCAAATCCGAGCCCAGGCCGACGCCGTCTTCGCCCAGCGCCTGCAGCAGCGAATCGACATGGCGCACCATGATGTCGAGACTGGTGTCGGCGTTCATCCTGCCGTCCTCACGCAGGAACCCGGTGGCGAAATTCAGCCCGACCATGCCGCCGGAGTCGCGGATCGCGCCGAGCTGCCATTCGGTGAGGTTGCGCGAATGGCCGCAGATCGCGTGCACGTTGGAATGGGTCGCGACCAGCGGTGCGTCGCTGATCTCGACGACGTCGCGGAAACCTTTTTCGTTGAGATGCGAAAGATCGATCATGATCTTCAGCTGGTTGCAGGCTTTCACCAGCGCCTTGCCGGCATCGGTCAGCCCCGGCCCTGTATCGGGCGACGACGGGAAACGGAACGGCACGCCGTGGCCGAAGGCATTGGGACGGCTCCAGACGATACCGAGCGAGCGCAGGCCGGCTGCGTGGAGGACATCGAGCAGGGTGAGCTCAGGGTCGATCGCCTCGACCCCTTCGATGTGGAAGACCGCCGCGATCGAGCCTTGCGCCATCGCCTTCCTCACATCGCCGGCGGTGCGGCAGACAGTGAGCGCCGAAGCCCGCTCCAGCCTGAACAGGATCGAGGCCATCGCTATGGTGGAGTTGAGCGCATCGGCGCGCGGAACCTCGGGCGGCATGGGCTCGCTGTCGCTCGGCGCCAGCGGCACCGCGCCGCGCTTGGATTTCTCGACAGGCGGCGGGAAGATCGCGAACATGCCGCCGGCAAATCCGCCTTTCTTCGCGCGCGGCAGGTCGATATGGCCACTCGGCGTCCCCTCGACGAACAGCTTTTCGACGTCCGCATCCTTCGACTGGTAGAGCCTGAGCAGCGTGTCGTTGTGGCCGTCGAAGACGGGAATGAGATCGGATTCGGTCATGGAGGGCCATTCGGTTGAAGTGGTCGGGCCGCGGAGGGCGAGCCGGTTGTTGCCAATACTTAGGCAAGGCGAGCGCTCTGCGCAAATCCCGCATGTTTGCCTTATGTTTGTACGCCGCCAATGGTCGAAGCGGCACGCGGTAAAGCCGCGCACCCTTTGTCCTGTCATTCATCGAGGGGCAGTCTCTTACCGCTTCAGCACGTCCGCCCATTCCGGATGGCGGCGGAACTGAGCATTGGCGAACGGGCAAAGCGGGATGATCGTCTTGCCCGCCGCACGTGCATCCTCGACGGCACGGGTGACGAGGCGAAGTCCCGCGCCCTGGCCGCGAAATGCATCCGGCACTTCGGTATGGTCGATGATGATCTGGTGCTCGCCGACCTTGGTGAAGGTCATCTCCGCCTCGGCGCCGCTCGGCCCACGCAGGAAGTAGCGGCCCTTCGAGCCGCGGTCCTCCAGCTCGATCTCCGGCAATAGGTCAGACATGGCTTGCGGTCCTTTCATCCGGCGCTACGGCGAACAACTGCCGCGCCGCCTCGATCTCGCTCGGCCGCACCTCATGGCCGCCGTCATGCCACTCGACTGTGACATCGGCACCATCGGCGCGCAAATAGGCTTCAAGCCGCGCCGTCAAATCAGGCGGACAGATCGGGTCTCGCCTGCCGGCGGTGACCAGGATGCGGCTGCCGTCAAGGCTGCCCTTGACCTCCGGCTCGAACGGGATCAGCGGATGCATCAGCACCGTTGCGTCGAACAGCGAGGGTTCGGCAAACAGCACCGAGGCCAGGATGTTGGCGCCGTTGGAATAACCGAGGCCTAGCACCAAAGATGGCTTTGCCGCCTCGACATGTGCCTTGACGAAGCCGGCCATCTTGTCCGTCGCTCGCGTGAGATCGCCCATGTCGTAAACGCCCTCGCCGGTACGGCGAAAGAAGCGTGCGGCGCCTTGTTCCGAGACATCGCCGCGCGGGCCGACGATCGTCGCTTGCGGCGCAAGATCGCGCCCAAGCGACAGAAGCTGATCCTCGTCGCCGCCAGTGCCATGGAAGACGAAGAGCAACGGTCCGCCCAGCGAACCGGGCAGCACCTTGTGAATATACGAATCCTTGCTCATAACCCTGCCCTCAGTCTTCCAGTTTCTGCAGATGCTGCTCGAGATAGGGCCGCAAATGCTGGTGTTGCGACGGCAGTTTCAGCGCCTCGCCGAGATGGGCGGTATCCTCGTCGCGGTCGAAGCCCGGCTCGTTGGTGGCGACTTCGAACAGCACGCCCCCCGGTGTGCGGAAGTAGATCGCCCAGAAATAATCGCGGTCGATCACCGGCGTCACCTGATAACCTGTGTCGAGGAGTGCCTTGCGCACTTCGAGCTGCTTGGTGCGGTTCTCGACGGCGAAAGCAACATGGTGGACCGAGCCGGCGCCGAGATTGGCGAAGCCGGCCCCTGGCAGCGATTCGATATCGACGACGTCGGCGCCGTTGCCGTTCTTCACCGCCAGCCGCCTGATGTTGCCTGACTTGTCGACCTCCTCATAACCCATGAATTTCAGCAGCTCTTCGGTGGCGCCGCCATCTTTCAGCCTGAGCGACACCGAGTGAAAGCCGCGGATCGCCACGTCGGTGGGAATGCCACCCTTGGCCCATGGCGCACGGTTGTCCGCTCTGTCTTCGACCAGCGCAAACCCGTCGCCGTCGGGACCGGCGAACGCAAGACGCTTCTCGCCGAACGTCTCCTCGCGGGACAGCCCGGTGACGCCTTGCTCGGCAAACCGTTTCTCCCAATAGCCGAGCGTGCCCTCAGGCACCGAGTAAGCGGTGGTGCCGACCTCGCCAACGCCATGGCGGCCCTTGCCGATGTTGGGAAACGGGAAATAGGTCATCACCGAGCCGGGTGTGCCGACCTCGTCGCCGTAATAGAGGTGGTAGACATCGGGTGCGTCGAAATTGACGGTTTTCTTGACCCGCCGCAGACCGAGCGTCCCGGTGAAGAATTCATTGTTCTGGCGCGCATCGCTGGCCATCGAGGTGACGTGATGCAGGCCCTTGACCTGGTCGAGCATGTTTCTGCTCCTTTCCTTGTGCCGGTGCGGCCCTTGCCGCTGTCCACGCAAATATGAGCATCCGCCTCCTGGCCGCAAAGGCGGCAAACACAGAATGGACTGTGCTGTTAAAGTGAACGACGAAGCAGGTTTTGTTCACCATTCGGCAAACTGGACCGGCTTGCATACTCGCCGAAATTGCGCTCCATGAGCGACGCATGTAGCCAGCATGAGGATACAGCGGTTGAGTGGAAAACGCCCCAATATTCTCCTGATCACCTGCGACCAGTGGCGGGGCGACTGCCTGTCAGCTGCTGGCCACAAGGTGGTAAGGACACCGAATGCCGACGCGCTGGCTGCCGAGGGCGTTTTGTTCCAGAAGCACTATGGCGGCGCCGCACCTTGCTCGCCGGCGCGCGCCTGCCTCTACACCGGCCTCTACCAGATGAACAATCGTGTCTGCCGCAACGGCACACCGCTCGACGCCCGCCACGGCAACATAGCCCTCTGGGCACGCGCCCTCGGCTATGATCCGACGCTGTTCGGTTATACCGACATGGCGCGCGACCCGCGCACGCTGGCGCCTGGCGATCCGCAGCTGAAAAGCTATGAAGGCGTGCTGCCCGGCTTCACCGTGCGCCAGCTTCTGCCCGAGCACCAGAAGCCCTGGCTGTCATGGCTCAAGGCGCGCGGCGTCGATGCCGGCGCCGGCTCCCCCGCCATTCACCGCCCGGCGGGCGAAATCCTGGAAAACGACGGCGCGATCAGCAACGGTCCGCCAATCTATTCGAAGGACGAGACGCCGTCGGCCTTCCTGGCCGGCGAATTCATCCGCTGGCTCGGCGAGCAGGAGCGCGATGCCCCGTGGTTCGCGCATCTTTCCTTCATCAGCCCCCACCCGCCCTTCATCGTGCCGGCGCCTTACAACGCCATGTACGATCCGGCCATCGGTCCAGCTTTTGACCGCGCGGAAAGCTGGCAGGCCGAAGCAGCAAGCCACCCTTATCTCGCCTATGAACTTAACCGGCAGGAACGGTCGAAATTCCGTCCCGGCTCGGAGGGCAAGGTGCGCGACTGGGGCGACGACAATTTTCGCCGCATCCGGGCGCTCTATTACGGCATGATCTCGGAGGTCGACGCGCAGCTTGGCCGTGTCTGGCAAGCGGTCAAGGCGGCCGATGCATGGGACGACACCGTCATCGTGCTGACCTCCGATCACGCCGAGATGATGGGCGATCATTTCATGCTGGGCAAGGGCGGCTTCTTCGACGGCAGCTTCCATATTCCGCTGGTCATTCGCGATCCGCGCCGCCACAAGGCGGCCGGCAGCAGTGTCGACCGCTTCACCGAGGCGGTCGATTTGGCACCGACCTTGCTCGAGCTCACTGGGCTCGAGCTCACTGGCGGCGAAGTGCTGCCGCATCTCGACGGCCGCTCGCTGGCACCTTTCCTGGACGCAACGGAGCCGGACAATTGGCGCGATGCGGCGCATTGGGAGTTCGATTTCCGCTCGATTGCGGATGGTGATGCAGAACGCTATTTCGGCATCGGTCCGCGTCAGTGCAATCTCGCCGTCATCCGCACGCAAAAGTTCAAATATGTGAATTTCGGCGGCGGCCTGCCGCCCTTGCTCTTCGACCTGGAAAAAGATGCCGGCGAGCTGACCAACGTCGCTGACGACCCAGCCTATCTGCCGGCGCGGTTGGAATTTGCCGAGAAGTTGCTCGCCTGGCGGGCCGAGCATCTCGACCAATCTCTGGCGCTCGCCGAATTGACGGACAATGGCGTTGCCGGCCATGTCGCGGGCTTCCCCTCGAGATAAGCAAAGCCCGCGCCGTTGCCGGCGCGGGCTTCTCTGTCGGCCTGTGTGCTGCTTAGCGCATGATCATGCGCTGTTTGTCGCGATTTTGCGCATAGCTGGCCTTGTCGTAGGGAGCCTGCGCCTCAAGCTGCTCCTTGGTGAAGTTCGTGTAGAGATAGCGCTTGCCGTTCTTGTCGGTCATGAATTTCAGGTTGTCCATGCCGACCGCCACCTCCTTCTCGCCGACGCCAAGGAAGCCGCCAACGTCGATGATGACTGCGTCGACCTTTTTGTCGCTGCCCAGCACGATATCGCCGATCTCGCCGACGTTGACATCGTTGGCGCCATAAACGGTGGTTCCAACCAGATCCTCGGCCCGGATTTCGCCCATCGGCATTTCGGTTAGCGTCGACTTGTCGATCGACCCGGTCTTGGTCTGGTCGGCCGTGGAATTAGCCGGAGGCGCCGCTGCCGGAGCGTTTTGAGCCGTCTTGCCGGCTTGGTCAGCGTTGTTGGTCGTTGCGGTGTTGTCGTTCGGCGCAGTGTTGCTGGCCATCACGGTGGGCGTGACGGTAGCAGGCGCATTGGCATCGTTCGACGCAGTGGTTGCCGGCGCCGGATCATAGGCCTTGCGGTTGAAGTCTGGCTGCGCCTGCAGCTCTTCCTTGGTCGTTTGCGCGACCAGCCAGCGATCGCCGTTCCTCTCGGCCCACTGCGCCTTATCGAACTCATAGGCGACGTTCTTTTCGCCGATGCCGAGGAAGCCGCCGACACCGATGATCAGCGATTGCGCCTTGGCTTCCTTGTTGATGACGATGTCGTTCACGTCACCGATGTTTTGGGCGTCGTCGCCGGTGCCGTTATAGACGGTCTCGCCGATGATATTGGTGGCGAGATTGCCTTCGGCGCGCTTCACTGGCTCAGCCGGCGCGGCAGGCGCCGGGGTTGTATTTTGCGCGCTGGTGGAAGGGGCGGCAGGCGCCGCATTATCCGCCGAAGCTGGTGGCGGAGTCGGATCGTAAGGCCTCCGGTCGAAATCCGGCTGAGCCGTCAACTCATCCTTCGTCGTTTGCGCTATCAGCCAACGGTCGCCATTTCTTTCGGCCCATTGCATCTTCTTGTAGTCGAAAACGACGTTCTTGGTTCCTATGCCAAGAAAACCGCCAACGCCGATGACGACGGATTTTACCTCGCCGCGCTCGTCGAAGACGACATCGGTGATCTTGCCGATATTCTCTGCATTGTCGCCGGTGCCGTTATAGACCGACTCGCCGATGATATTGGTGACAAGGCTGCCCTCGGCGCGTTGCACCGGAGCGGCTGGAGCGGAATTCTCTACGGCGGGTGGTTGCGCCGGCGCCGGGGTCGTCGCCGACTGCGCAAATGCACCCGTCGCAATCAATGTTGCGACTGCTGTCGTGGTTAAAAGGGTGCGGATCATCTTAGTGTCTCCTCGTCGGTGATTTCGTGCACGCCGTACCCGCCTGGCGTCACTGCGGGCGCAGCGTCTTCTGCATGTTCACAACGTTGTGACCACACTGTTGTTCCGAAAAAAGCCGTGGTGCACCCGGTGCGATGTCAATGGTTCTCGGATTCGCCGCGTTGGTCGAAAGGAACATTTTCTCGGCCGCCCCGTTCCACTCCCGGCTGGGGCTCCGTCCCGGCCCGATAGGTGCTGGAAAATGGAACGGCCATGCGGTTTGCAGCGGTGCTGAACAAGGACGGGGGCACCCTGCGCACCATCGATCTTGAGGCCTTCGCCAGTCGGATGCGCAGCACCCTTGAGAGTGCCGGCCACTCGATTGATATCGAAATCGTCGCCGGCAAGGATATCGTCGCCACGCTGGACGGCGTAGCTTCCAGGCGCGGCATCGACGTCCTGCTGGCTGGCGGCGGCGACGGCACCATTTCGGCCGCGGCAGCCCGTTTGATGAATGGGGAGAAGGCGCTGGCAATTCTGCCGGCTGGCACAATGAACCTTTTTGCGCGCGGCCTCGGTATCCCGCAGACCCTCGATGCGGCACTGAAATCGTTTGCCGACGGCGAGGTGATGGCGATTGACATTGCAACAGCCAACGGCCGGCCCTTCGTGCATCAATTCTCGATCGGCATGCACGCCAGGATGGTGCAACTTCGCCAGAAGATGGAATTCGGCTCGCGGTTGGGGAAGATGCGCGCCTCGGTGCGAGCCGCTTGGGCGACGATCAACAATCCACCGGCGATGAACGTAACGCTGATGATCGGCGAGGCCGAGATCAGAACCCGGATCACCGGTATCGGCATCACCAACAATCTGTTTGGCGAGGGCCACCTGCCCTATGCCGATAATCCGGCAGGCGGCGTGCTGGGCATCTATGTCACCGTGGCGCGGCGGCGCGGCGAATTGATCAGGTTCCTCTTTGACGTCGCCCGTGGGAAATGGCGCGGCAACGAGCATGTCGAAATCCATCAGGCAAACCGCGCCGTTTTGAAAATCCATTCGACTAACAGGAAAGTTCAGGCCGTCATGGACGGCGAACTGGTAAAGCTCGATCGCGAGACGACCGTCGAAATCCATCCGCGCGCGTTGAATGTTCTCGTCCCGGCGCGCGCTGTCGAGGCAAAGGTTGCCTGACGTGGGATGCGTGATGTGGGGTTGCGTGATGCAAACTGGCGCGAGCGATGGAGAGAACCTAGCCGCTGGGCGTGTTGCCCTGTTCGGTCTTCGGCGTCTCGATCATCCAGCCGTAGATTTCGGCGACGCCCCAGGCGATAAAAGCCAGCAACAGCGCGGCGATCAGGATACGAAGGACATGCCGACCCCGCCGCCCTTGACGGGCTTTGTTTTCAGGAATGGTTTTTGGCATTGTCTGGCTCCATATTTGGCGCCGGCAGGCGTAACTCGCGGGGCGTTGGCTGGTAACGGTCCCCCGCCGCGAAAGTTCCGGCACTGCAAGGCGGCAGACGGGCCGGTTGGCCTGACCAATCAGCGGAGCCGGCCTCCGGGGGCATAGTGGACGACAATAGCCAGAACACGCCGGGCCTGCCGGCCGATATTCGCCGTGTGGTGGGCGCCGCGGACCGTCTTGCCGTGCTGCACGGCCTCGACACGCTGGACGGGGCTGCCGACCCTGATTTCGATCGTATCGGCGGTCTTGCCGCTTCGGCTATGCAGACGACTGTCGCACTGATCACGCTGGTCGATGCCGAGCGGCAGTGGTTCAAGTCCTGTATCGGCCTCGACGAGACCGAAATCGCAACCGAGACATCGTTCTGCGCCTATACCATCGCAGCCGGCGACGTGCCGATGGTGGTGGCCGACGCGGCGGCGGATCCGCGGTTCAAAGCCAATCCGCTGGTCACCGGCGAGCATCATATCCGCTTTTACGCAGGCGTGCCCATCGTAGTCGACGGCGCGCTGATCGGCACGCTGTGCGTGCTCGACCGGAAGCCGCACGCACGTCCCTCCTCTGTCCAGCTCGACCAGCTGTCGGCGCTGGCCGGCCTCGCCGCCAGCCTGTTCACGCTGAAGGATGCAACCCGCAGTGCGGCGATTGCCAAGGCAGCACTGGTTCGAGAGGAAAAGCGGCGCGCTATCGCGCTCGACGCGGCTTCGCTTGCCAGCTGGGCATGGGATATCCGCAGCGATATGATCGACTGCGATGTCCTGCTGTCCGAATTGTTCAACCTGCCGAAGTCGAACAGGCTGAGGGCGCGCGACATCCTGACCGCCATCGACCCGCGCGACGTTCACCAGACCGAAACACGCTTTCGCGACGCGCTGACCGGCAGCGACGATTATTTTGGCGAATACCGTGTCAAAGGCCTCGATCCGCCGCGATGGATCGCAACACGCGGCCGCGTCATAGAACGCGACGGCGATGGCAAGCCGACGCTGATCTTCGGCGTCAACTACGACATTACCGAACGCAAGCTTGGCGACGAACGTCAACGACTGTTGCTGCGCGAGCTCAATCACCGCGTCAAGAACACTTTGGCAACCGTACAGGCGCTGGCGACGCAGACCGTTCGCCATGCCCGCCAGCCAAGCGAATTCCTCGAAGCCTTCAGCGCCAGGCTGCAGGCACTGGGCGTTGCGCACAGCCTGCTGTCGGACCGCGAGTGGCGCGGCATCGGCATCCGCGAGCTGGTGGAGATCGAGCTAAAGCCGTTCCAAGCCGCCGGACAATCGCGCATGGCGATCTCCGGCGCCGATGTCCTGCTCTCACCCGACCAGGCAGTCGGGCTCGGGCTGATCCTGCATGAACTGGCAAGCAATGCACTGCAATACGGGTCGCTCTCGGTTTCCTCCGGAAAGGTCGATCTCGATTGGAGGGTACAAGGCAGGAAGGGCGCACGCCGTCTGTTGCTGGCCTGGCGCGAAAGCGGCGGCCCGCGGGTTGCGCCGCCCGAACGCCATGGCTTCGGCTCGATCCTGATCCGCCGCAGCCTGGCCAAGGTCATTTCCAGCGAGGTGATCCATGAATTCCGGCCGGACGGCGTGGTCGCGGAAATATCGATTCCGCTCGAAGATTTGTGATTTTGCGACCGGCGCCAGAATCGTTTGCCCCGAACTATCCCCTCCGAACTATTCACGTTTGCCGGTATCCGGATCATCGGAGCCGCGCTTCACGTTCTCGCGGTAGATGGCGTAGGCAGCGAGTGCTATCGCCGGGCCGAGAATCGCGCTCAGTCTGGCCTTTCCCGGGCCATCTTTGCCCTTGAGCAGCGCCGGCAGCACGGCGAGTGCCGCAGTGATGCCGATAGCCTTCATGTCAGCGTTGCGTCGCTTCGCCCGGCGCCTGGCGCGCGAGCCGGCCGACATCCGGTAGACGAGCAGGATGAGACCGGCGATTGCGAGAAAGCCGATCCCGAAGCTCAGGGAAGCTGCCATCGGCCCATAGCGGGCCGCCGTCCAGATATAGGCCGCCCCGACCAGGAAGCCGAGGCCGCACAGCGCTACGACCGCTGCGACCGAATAGACAATTGCAGCCACACGCGCGCGTTGCACCGCCGCAATGGTTTCGCCCGAGGCGAGGCCCGAGATCAGCGATGCAAGCATTCCCATGCGTGCAGAACTAGCGGCGCGCGAGAAGCGCGAAGAGGAACCCGACACCGGCGGCGATCGCCAGCGACGTCACCGGCTTCTCGCGCATATGCGCTATCATCTGCGCCTCAATGTCCCTGGCGTTGCTGCGCAGGCTGTCGAAGGCTGCCTCGCCCTGGGTTCGCAACTGCTCGACGCTTTCGGCGGCGGCTCGCCGCGCTGCCCCGTAGCCATGTTCGCCAGTTTTGGCCAACAGCTTGGTAAGTTGGTCGATGTCGGCCTTCAGTTGTGCGATGTCGGCCTCAATATCGGAATTCGTGCGGGCTTCGTTCGCGGCCTTTCCTGCGGCAGTCGCCATTGCTTCACTCTCCATGCTTTTGCTCGGTCGAAACGCCCGACAGACCCCAAGGTTCCGGCACGAACCTCTTCTAACCCTATCTCCGGCAGCGCGCGTTGCAAATGCCTTGCATGGGCCGAGGCCGACGCATCCGCGCCAGCGCGTCTTTTTTAAATGACAGCATGCCAAATAACGATCATGACTTCCCCCGTTTCACGATCGAGACGAATTTAAGGAGATATTGCTGCGTGCGCGCATCACTTGACGGTTTGCGGATTCTTATCCTGGAAGATGAGTTCCTGATTGCCATGGATATCGAGCAGCTTTGCCGCGACTACGGCGCGCTCAATGTGGTCATCGCCCGTGATCTGACTGAGATCGAACAGCAAGACGTTGCCGCGCAGTTCGATGTGGCCATCGTCGACCTCATGCTGAGCGGCGTTTCGACGCTCCAATTTGCTTCGCGGCTGCGTGAAGCGGGCATCCCGTTCGTCTTTGCCTCGGGCTATTCGGATACGGACGAGATCAAGAGATCCTTTCCCAGCGTCAGACTGGTCACCAAGCCCTATTCGGGAGACGATCTCGTCGAGGCAGTGGCGGCGGCCTGCAGGCGAACGCATCTCCGCTGAGGCGCGGAGCGGTTCGAACACGCCGCGCTTCACGCAGCCGTCGACCCGGTTACCTGAGCCGAAATTGCGTCCGGGCCATACTCGTCTTCACCGGAGATCTTCAGAATTTCCTGCAGCCGTGTGCGGGCGCGGCTGACGCGGCTCTTGATCGTTCCGACGGCGCAGCCGCAGATCTCGGCCGCTTCCTCGTAGGAGAAGCCCGACGCGCCGATGAGGATAATGGCTTCGCGCTGGTCTTCTGGCAGCAATTCGAGCGCGCCGCGAAAGTCCTCGAGGTCAAGTTGGCCGTGCTGGGCCGGGTGAACGGCAAGCCTGGCCGTCATGACGCCATCGCTGTCCTGCACCTCGCGGCCGCGCTTGCGCATCTGCGAATAGAATTCGTTGCGCAAGATCGTGAACAGCCATGCCTTCAGATTGGTGCCGGGCTGGAAGCTTTCATGCTTGTCCCATGCCTTGACCAATGTTTCCTGCACCAGGTCGTCGGCCTTGTCGGCGTTTTGCGTCAGCGACACGGCAAAAGCCCGCAGGCTCGGGATCGAGCCGAGCAAGTCGGTCTTGAAGCCCTGGGAGACGGCCGCCATGCCTCAGTCCTTCTTTTGTACAGGTTCGGCTTTTTCCAACTGGCTGAGCAGTTGGGCGAAGCGATCCGGCACATTGTCGGAGACCAGCTCGTCGTAGTATTGTTTGAGTTTGCGGCCGATTTCCGAGTTCGGCCCAAGCGGGTCGCGGGAAGCAGCCCGGCGCCCGTTGCCAACGCCACCCATGGTAGCTTTCGTCATGTTCTTCATTTCGCCCTTTTGTCCCAGCCTTAAGCCGCCCTTCAACACATAACGCAAGGCAAGCGGCAGCCTCGTCTGGTTGCCCAACCCGCCCTTAAACGCCAGCCCATATATTTAGTTCCGCATGATCGGAACTTTTTCGCAGAACCCGCGTTTTCAACTCTGGGCTTGCGAACCGTTTTTTAGCTGTAACATGCAATCACGTCATATGAGGGAGACGTCCAATATGAGCCTATCAGCAACCATCGCTCCGCACCTGCCGTTCCTGCGTCGCTTCTCGCGCGCAGTATCCGGATCGCAGGAGAGCGGCGACGCGCTGGTCGCCGCAATGCTCGAGGCCATCATTGCCGATGTCGACATCTTTCCGAACGCATCGAACGACCGCATCGCGCTCTACAAGGTCTTTGCCAAGCTCTTCACCTCAGTGGCCATTCGCGTTCCGCAGGAGCATGCCCAGTCGGCATGGGAACAGCGTGCCGCGGCCAATCTGAATGCAATTGCGCCTCGCCCCCGCCAAGCCTTTCTGCTGGTGGCGGTCGAAGGCTTCAGCGAAGACGAGGCGGCGGAGATTCTCGACGTCGACGAACAGGAATTCTCCGAACTCCTCGCGCAGGCGAGCAACGAGATCTCCCGTCAGGTGGCAACCGACGTGCTGATCATCGAGGATGAGCCGCTGATCGCCATGGACATCGAGGAAATGGTCGAAAGCCTCGGCCACCGCGTCGTCGGAACGGCGCGCACCCACGCCGAGGCGGTGGCGATGTTCGGCAAGGCGCGGCCAAAGATGGTGCTTGCCGATATCCAGCTTGCCGACGGAAGTTCGGGCATAGCGGCCGTGAATGAGATCCTGTCGTCGACCTCGGTACCGGTGATCTTCATCACCGCCTTTCCCGAGCGCCTGCTCACCGGCGAGCGGCCGGAACCGGCATTCCTGGTTACCAAGCCGTTCAATCCGGACATGGTCAAGGCTCTTATCAGCCAGGCCCTGTTCTTTGACCGGCACGCGAAAGCCGCGGCATGAAACAGCGGGCGGCCGAACTGCGGCCGCCGAGACAGCCGCTCCCCAGGATCAGAGGGGAGTGACGCCGGCTCAATTCACTGGCAACCAACTGGGGCAACCAACTGGACCTTTCCACACACCGCGGCAATTCGGGCCCTGAAGATTTTCAGCATCGTCTTTTTCGGAAAATGGTGGAACAAACGGAGGCGAATCACGTTTTCACCGCAGCATTGGAAGGAGATCGATCATGCTTTACTGGGCGCTCGTATTTCTCGTCGTGGCGATCATCGCCGGTGCGCTTGGTTTCGGCGGCATCGCTGGCACCTCGGCCGGCATAGCGCAAATATTGTTCTTCATCTTTCTCGCCTTCCTGATCATATCGCTTATTGCCGGCCTGATCAGACGAGCGTGAATGCCAAGCGGCCATTCAAGCGAACACTGGAAGCCGCACCCCTCAAACGGTTTCCAGCCACCGCCGGGCAGTGTCCTCCAACGGGATGCCGCTCGGCGGACCGCTTTTTAAGGTTTGATACGAACCTCCTCCTTTTGGAACCCATTTTTCCGCGAACCGTTCAGCCCGACATGGGTTGAGCAAATTGACCGATGCGTTCCAGAGTCGGAAAAATGAAAGACCGCGGCCAGAGTGATGAGATCATCGCTTTGCATCCCGCCGAAAGCGGGATGCAGCTTGGTCGGGCCCTTCTCCATGCACTGCACAATGCCGGGATTTCCGTCCTGTACCAGGATCGCGAGATGAAGACGGTGTGGGCGCGCAACATGCGCGCGCCCTGGACTTCCGATGCCTCCGACAACAACGGCATCTTGCCGCCGGCGCAGGCGGAGCGTATCGGCGCCGCCAAGCACGACGTCATCGTCTCCGGCAATCCTCAACATCTTGAGCTCAGCGTGCCGGCCGATGACGGCGCCCGCTGGTTTCAGGTGTGGATAGACGCCGACCGCAGCGAGACCGGCGCGGTGCAGGGCGTCGTGACCACCATGGTCGAAACAACCGAGCAGAAACGCCGGGAGCAGACGTTGAAGGCGCTGCTGCGCGAAGTCAGTCATCGCTCCAAGAACCTTTTGGCCATCATCCAGAGCATCGCCACCCAGACGGGCCGTTACTCCGGCAGCATTGACGATTTCCTGACGCGCTTCCGGGGCCGATTGCAGTCGCTGGCCTCGTCGCAGGATTTGGTTACGTCATCCAACTGGCGGGGAGCGGCGCTGCGCGAGCTGGTTTCCGGTCAGGTCGGCAGGTACGGCGCGGATCCCGTGCACAGCCTACGCTTCCGCGGCGCAAATCCATATCTCAACCCCAATGCCGCCTTGCACATCGGCTTGGCCATGCATGAGCTCGCCGTCAATTCGGTCAGCTATGGCGCACTGTCGCGCAGCGACGGTTTCGTCGAGGTGACGGCCGATCTGACGGCAGCTTCCGCTGGCGAGCCTGCGCTGTCGCTGACATGGGCCGAAGTGATCGGAGCCAACGACAATCAGCGCAGCGAGAAGCGTTTTGGCAGCGTCGCGCTCGAACGCGTCGTGCCCACTTCATTGAATGGAACGGCGACACTTGAGATCACCGGGAACCGCCTCGAATACCGCCTTGTCGTTCCTCACGGCAATTTCGAGACGGATTGAGGAGCGGCGGTCGCCGCGCGAAGGCTTGCTGCGCATCGCCGACTTTAACCGACCGTTCACCATAAAGTCCGATCCTGTCCGAACGTGCCGATCCACCGGATTGAGTTTGGCACAAAATGAAGGGAATGGGCCTTGACGGCTGCCGACTTGGACAGACTGGAACAGGCCGCTCGCGTCTCGATGGGCGGTTTTCAGGATCCCGACGCGCCCGCAACGCCCGCGCCTCGTGCTTCGCCCCTCCGCTTCGCCGTCGTCGCGCTTATGGCCGCAATCGTCCTGACCGCCGCGTCCCAACTGATCTGAATCGAACTCACCTCTGCGTGATCGCTTTGAAACGACTGCCCGAGTGCTCGGCCGTGCCCGTTCGCGGTCACCGACCTGCAGGGCAGGCCCAACATGTCGTCGCCAGATGCCTTGCCGTCGACCGGCGCTCGGGGACGACTATGACAGGATCGTCTGGAACGTGCGTCCCAGCGGCACGCTCGATGCGTCCTTGGAGATTTCCGGGTTCGTGGTAGCATCAAACGGCGCACGCCCCGAAAAAGACTATCTTAATCAACAATGAAATCGTGCAGGCAAAGGCCGTACTTTCATGCTAAATGGCGGCTGGAGCTTATTAAAGTGAGGACAAAAGTGAGGATGACTCCATGCGGAAGATGATTATTGCCATGGTTGCCGTGGTTGCGGTCAGCGGCTGCACCACCACGGAAGAGAACGTGGGTATCGGCACTGTGGGCGGCGCGCTCATTGGTGGCGCTGTCGGCGGCGGCAAGGGCGCTTTGATCGGCGCCGGCGCTGGTGCGATTGGCGGTCTGCTCGTTCGCCGGCTGCAAAATGGCTACTGCCAGTACAGAGATCGTCACGGCCGGATCTACACAGCTCGCTGCAACTAGTTTCGAGCTCCAGGCGAACAGCAAACGCGGAGGCAGGCCACCTGCCTCCGCGTTTGCCCTTTAAAGCGCTGTTGCGACGCGGCCCACGAGACGGGGCTTCAGGCCGGCAGCGGAACCCTGATTTCCACGTTCAAGCCATCTTCGCGAAAATCGCGCCTGATTGTGCCACGCAATTCGCGCGTGACGTTGAGATCGATCAGTCTGGTGCCAAAACCGCTCTTTGCCGGTGTCTCGAGCTTCTTCTGACCGGCCTCGCGCCAGTTGAGAGCCAATGTCCGGGTGCCGCTACGGGCTTCGAGCGACCAGTCGACCTTCAGCGCGCCGACTGAATTGCCGGCTTCGCCATGCTTCAGCGCATTCGTCGCCAGTTCGTGAAAGACGAGGCCGAGTGCCTGCGTCGTCTTTTCATCGAGAAGAACCTGCGGTCCCGACAGCAGCCCTTCAGGAAGCTCGCTGCCGAACACCTGGCCTAGCTCGATGCGCAGCAGGTCGCCGAGATCGGCTTTCTGCCAGCGTGAGCGCGTCAGCATGTCCTGGGAAGCCGCCATCGCCTGCAGCCGGGCCGAGAAAGAAGCCGAGAATTCCTGGACGTCGGTGGTGTGCGATGCTGTCTGGCGCGCGATTGCCAGCACCCGCGTGATCGAGTTCTTGATGCGATGCTTCATCTCCTGCAGCATCAGGTCTTTTTCCAGCAGGCTCTTTTCGGTCGTTTCGTGAAGCAGCGAGACCGCCTCATAGGCCCGCTCCTGATAGCGGGCCACCAGCGCGATGGCGCCCGCAAGCAGCAGTCCGAACAATCCGAGCATCACCGGGATGGCGCGCGAGGAAGGTTGCGAGAAAGCACTTGTCGGCCTGAACAGGACGACCCACGGCCGGCCGGCGACGGTGACCTTGCGGGTGACCAGCAGCCTGTCGCCGAGGCTCGAAACAGGCGGCGTTTCCGATTGGAACAGCAGGTTGTCGCTGTCCACCGTGCCGTCATAGATCTCGGTGTTGACCGGCAGCAATGGTGCCCGGCTGAGCGCAGCCTGGAACAGATCACGGGCGCGGAAGGCCGCATAAAGGAAGCCGGCAGTCGAGGATCTCGTCGCGTTCACGGCGTCCGGCGCGGTTTCGACATTGAGCCGGACGAAGACGAGGAACCCGGTAAAGGTCTGCGCGGCACCCGTATCCTTGCCGAACTGCACGAGCCCGCTGGCGTGCTGCTGGTCGTCGGCCATCGCCTTTTCGATTGCCTCGCGCCGCGCCGGCCCGGTGAACATGTCGTAGCCGATGCTGGATTTGTTGGACGGATCCAGCGGTTCGAACAGCACGATGGGCGTACGCCACGGTAAGTTCGTGTCGGGATAGATCGGATGGCTTGCGCCGTGATCGTGCAGGATGTCGCGCTCGACCGCCGCCTCGTTGCCAGTTTTCGCCAGGCGGAGGAAACCGATGCCGCGCAGGCCGGCGAAATTATTGTCGACGTCGAGCGCGTTGAAGAAAGCCTTGAACTCGCCCTGCGAGATACCGCCATTGCGTGCGTCGAACAGCGCCCGGGTCGAACGCAGCAGCGACAGGTCCAGGTCGATGCGGCTTTCGATCCGGTTAAGCGCGTCGTCTGCCGTCGCCTCGAATTTAATGCGGGCCGCCTCCTGGGTGGCAAAATAGGCAAAACCCGCCATCGTCAGGCTGATCAGCGCGACGGCGATAAAAGCGACGGTCGGAAAAAGCTTCTTCAATTGCTGATACGTCCCATGGACGGTTCGGCATCTTTATGGGCAAGTCCTGACGCCAACACAATGGCGAGGCCAAAGCATGGTGACGGCTGGCACATTTTGGCGGCGTGTGATTAGCCGGCTAATTCTCGTTCATGCGGCGATCTTCAGCGCGCCCGGCCCCGGAATGGCGCCGGGTGGGCACTTGCCGAGGATGATCATGCCGAGCACCTCGTCCTGGGTGACGTCGGTTGTGCGCGCCGTTCCGACAACCCGACCGTTCTTCATGACGCAGACACGGTCGGCAAGCTCGAACACGTCGTGAATATCATGGCTGATCAGGAAGATGCCGATGCCGTCGGCCTTGAGCTGCCTGACCAGTTCGCCGACCTGCGCCGTCTCTTGCGGCCCGAGTGCCGCCGTCGGCTCGTCCATGATCAGGATGCGAGCATTGAACAGGATGGCGCGGGCGATCGCCACCGACTGCCGCTGGCCGCCCGAAAGCTTTACCACCGGCTCCTTGAAGCGTTGGAAACGCGGATTGAGCCTGCCCATCACTTTGCGCGCCTCGGCCTCCATGGCGACATCGTCGAGCGTCCCCCAGCCGGTCATCAGCTCGCGGCCGAGAAACAGGTTGGCGGCCGCATCGACATTGTCGGCCAGCGCCAGCGTCTGGTAGATCGTCTCGATGCCGTACTTCTTGGCGTCGCGGGGATTGGAGATCGAAGCCTCCTCGCCGTTGACGAAAATCTGGCCCGCATCGCGCTTGTAGGCGCCGGACAGGATTTTTATCAACGTCGATTTGCCGGCACCGTTGTGACCGAGCAAAGCCATCACCTCGCCCGGGAAAAGGTCGACAGAGGCATCGTCGACGGCGCGAATGCCGCCGAAAGCGATGGAGATGTTGCGCATGTCGATCAGCGGCGTGCCCGTGGGAGCGGTTTTGTCTGCCATGATCGTTCCTCCTCCCTAAACGCGTTTGCGATAGACGGTATCGAGCCACACCGCGAGCACCAGCACGGAGCCGACAACGATGCTCTGCAGCGGTGAATCGATGCCGAGCAGCACCATGCCGGACTGCAGCGACTGCATCAAAAGCGCGCCGAGCATGGCGCCGAGCACTGTGCCGGAGCCGCCGGCGAGCGACGTGCCGCCGATCACCGCCGCCGCGATGACCAGCAGCTCGTCCAACGTGCCCAGCGCATTGGTCGACGAGTTCTGCCTGGCTGACGAGATCGCCGCGGCGATCGTCGCCAGCACGCCCATGATCATGAACACCTTCATGGTCACCCAGCGCGTGTTGATACCGGCAAGGTTGGCTGCTTCCGGATTGCCGCCGATGGCGAAGACATAGCGGCCGAAACGGGTACGCTTGGCGATGAAGGTCATGATCAGCCCTACGGCTACAGCCATCAGCACGGGTATGGCGATGCCATGGGCGATGAACAGCCCGCCTTCGGGAACCGTTATATTGTTGGCCGCCGCATATCTGTTCACGATGCCGACCGGCCAAGGATAGGAATTGGCAAGCCATATGGCGCCCATGATGACAGCGCAGGTGAGGACACCGAGGAACGTCTCGGCCCAGATCGGGCGCAACGGAAAGCGGAACCGCTTGCGCTGCACCCGCCCGTTGAGCAGCATGAACACAACCGCTAGGCACGCGACAATTCCGACGATCCAGCTCCATCGCGCGCCGATCGAACCCGCCGGCCCGCCCCCCATCAGCTGGAAAGTGGCATCAAGCGGCGCAATCGTCTGACCGCTGGCGACCCACCATGCGGCACCCCGCCAGACCAGAAGGCCGCCCAGCGTCACGATGAAGGCCGGCACCTCGAGATAAGCGATGATGTATCCCTGGAACGCTCCGATCAGAAGGCCAAGCGCCAGGCCGATGGCCAGTGCCAGGATCCAGATCCAGGGATTGCCTAATTGCAGACCGATCATTCGCACCAGGAAATGCACCTGCGCAAAGCCCATGACCACGCCGATCAGACCTTCGGCGGAACCGACCGACAGGTCGATATTGCGCATGACGATAACCAGCACCATTCCGGCGGCCATTATGGCCACGGCGGAAGTCTGCACCGACAGGTTCCAGAGATTGCGTGGCGTCAGGAAGGTCCGGCTGTCGAAGTCGAACGGATTGACGCCGAGCCGTACGCTGGAAATGACATGCAGACCGACCCAGATGACCAGCAGCGCGCCGACCATGCCGAGCATGCGCGTGTCGAGTTCGGTTGCCTTGAGAAATCGGGCAACGATGCCGAGCTCGGATTCCCGTGCCCGGTCTGCCGTGCTGTCGACCGGCGTGTTGGACGTCGTGTCGGTCATGATGTTTCTCCCGCCGGGTTGCCGTCTGCCGCGGATGCCGGAAGCAGCCTAGAAGTTATCCGCCGGAAGCGGAAAAACAACTCTTGTTGAAAAACGCCGCGGCGAGCGGCCGCGGCGTTCGGACTTCTCGGAAACGTCGGCTCAGTTGCAGACTGCAACAGTGCCAGCCGTCACGCCGGCGCAGACCTCTTCTTTCTTGATCCAGCCGGCGTCGATGACGACGTTGAGGTTGTCCTTGGTGATGGCGACCGGGGTCAGGAACAGCGACTTGACGGTATTGCCGCCGGGCGTGGTGAAATCCTTCACGCCGGCAATGTCGGTCATCTGCTTGCCGTCGGCGAGCTGCGAGGCGATCTCGGCGGCATTCTTGCCGAGCTCGCGCGCATCCTTCCACACCGACACGGTCTGTGTGCCGAGCGCGATGCGGTTCAGCGCGGCGTGGTCGCCGTCCTGGCCCGAAACCGGAACCGATCCGGCCAGCCCTTGCGCTGTCAGCGCGGCGACGACGCCGCCGGCAGTGCCGTCATTGGCCGCGACCACGGCATCGACCTTGTTGTCGTTGGCGGTCAGGAACTGTTCCATGTTCTTCTGAGCGTTGGCCGGCAGCCAGCCGTCGGTATAGGCCTCGCCGACATTCTTGATCTTGCCGCTGTCTATTGCCGCCTTCAGCACCTCCATCGAACCGGCAAACAGGAAATCGGCATTCGGATCGGAACCCGAACCCTTGATGAAGACATAGTTGCCTTCCGGCTTCACCTTGAAGACTTCCCGGGCCTGCATGCGGCCGACTTCCTTGTTGTCGAAGGTCAGGTAAAAGACGTCCTTGTTCTCGATCAGCCGGTCGTAGCCGACAACCGGAATACCTTCGTCCAGCGCCTTTTGCACGGCCGGCCCGATGGCCGAGGCGTCCTGCGCCAGGATGATCAGTGCGGTGGCGCCCTGCGAGATCAGGCTCTCGACGTCGGTGAGCTGCTTGCCGGGGTTGGACTGTGCGTCGGCGGAAATATACTTGTCGCCTGCGGCCTCGATGGCCGCCTTCATTGCGGCCTCGTCGGTCTTCCAGCGCTCTTCCTGGAAGTTCGACCAGGAAACGCCGATGACCTTGTCTTTAGCCTGCGCCACCGACGCCAGCGCCAGCGTCATGGCGACACCCGCCAGAATGGCGGTCGTGAATTTCTTCATCATATCCTCCCTGCGCCGCGTACGGCGTGACCAATTGGCTCAAAGACCAGCTTAGAAGCTCTAATTTTTTCGAGCCTCGAAAAAATACTGGCCCGATCTCCGGCTGCTGTCAACATCGATTCTGATGGATTTTGATGACTCTGCGAGTTTTTTCGAGCGTCGGAATAAACGATGACAGCGCCACCTGCATCTGACACTATTTGCCTCATCCGACACTATTTGTCGGACATTACCGACGGCTTCCGGTTCATGAGCGGCCGCGGCAACCGGGAGGAAAGCAAAACAATGTCGGTCGGAATCCGCCATGACGATTTGCGCCGGCGCAACCGGGCGATCGTGATCTCGGCGGTGCGCCGGGCCGGCCAGCCATCGCGTACTGAGATCGCAGCTACCACCGGCCTCAGTCATTCGACCATATCGGCGATTTCTTCCGACCTGATACGGGAAGGCATCCTCGCCGAGAGCAAGCCAAGTGAGCCCGTTTCGTTGAAACGCGGTCGTCCGCAAGTCGGCCTCGCCCTCAACCCGGAAGCGGCGGCGGTGCTGACCGTGGTGTTGTCGCTGAATTTCCTTTCGGCCGCCATTATCGACTATACGGGACAGGTGGTCGCCGAGGAACAGCGCCGGCTGGACACGCTGACTATGCCGCGCGACGAGCTGATCCGTGAATGCATGGCCATCGTCCGGCGCCGGCTGCAGGATCCAGATCTTGACGTCCGCAGTGTCGCCCGCATCGCCCTGGCGATTCAGGGCATTACCGACTCCCCTGCACGCGCCATGCTGTGGTCGCCGATCACGCCGCAGACCGACATCGCCTTTGCCGACATGCTGGAGGACGAATTCGGCATCCCGGCAACGGTGGAGAACGACTGCAACATGATGGCGGTGGCTTTGCGCTGGCGCAATCCGGATCGCTATCGCGATGACTTCATCGCCATCCTGCTTTCGCATGGCATCGGCATGGGGCTGGTGCTGAAGGGCGAACTGTTCACCGGGACGCATTCCTCGGGCGGCGAATTTGGCCACATGATCCATCGTCCGGGCGGCGCGCTCTGCCGTTGCGGGCGGCGCGGCTGCATCGAGGCGTATGCCGGCAACTACGCCATCTGGCGCAACGCCAGGCAGATGAGCGAAGACAGCGAACCGGTCGCCGACGTCAGCGACGCCGACATGCGCGCACTGGCGGCCCGGGCGCGCGAGAAAGATGGGCCGGAACGCGAGGCCTACCGCAAGGCCGGCGAAGCGCTGGGTTTCGGTCTCGGCTCGCTGTTCGCGCTGATCGATCCGGCACCGGTCGCGATGGTCGGCGCCAGTGCCGCCGCCTTCGATCTGATCGAGCCGGCCTTGCGGAAGGCAATCGCCCAGACCGCCGGCGGCCAGCATTCAGGCTCGATCTCCTTCGATACAGAGCCGAACGAATTGCCTCTGATCCGCGAAGGCTGCGCGATGCGGGCGTTAAGCTTCGTCGACCAGGAGATTTTCGCGCCGGGCGCGCAAATGAGGCCCAGCGTCAGAAAGAACGTAGCCTGACCAGGCGGGTCAATCTTCCCTGATCGCATAGCCGGCGCCGCGGATGGTGCGGATGACATCCGGCATCCGGCCGTTGTTGACGGCTTTGCGCAGCCGCCCGACATGCACGTCGACGGTGCGTTCGTCGATGTAGATTGTCTCCCCCCAGACATTATCGAGTAACTGGCTGCGCGAGAAGACACGGCCCGGATGCCGCATCATGAACTCGAGCAGCCGGAATTCGGTCGGCCCGAGCCTGATTTCGCTCTTCTTGCGATAGACCCTGTGCGATTCGCGATCGAGCACGATGTCGCCGACCTTCAGCACGCTGGACAGCACTTCCGGCTTGGCGCGCCGCAGCAGCGCCTTGACCCTGGCCATGAATTCCGGTGTCGAAAACGGCTTGACCAGATAGTCGTCGGCGCCGGTCGAAAGACCGCGCACCCGGTCGCTCTCCTCGCCGCGCGCGGTCAGCATGATGATCGGCAGCCGCTCGGTTTCGGGGCGCACCCGCAACCGACGACAGAGCTCGATGCCGGAAACCGCTGGTATCATCCAGTCGAGCACCAAAAGGTCGGGCACATTCTCCTGCAAACGGATCTCGGCTTCGTCGCCGCGTGTCACCACCTCGACCTGGTAGCCTTCGGATTCGAGATTGTAGCGGAGCAGCACACCCAACGGCTCCTCGTCCTCCACCACCATTATGCGTGGTGCGATCATCGGCTGGGCACCCCCATCATGTCACCGGTGCGGACATTGTCGTTTCGTCCTGCTTCGGACGATTGACCGGCAATTGCTCGCCGGTCAGCACATAATACGCATTTTCGGCGATGTTGGTGACATGGTCGCCGATCCGCTCCAGATTCTTGGCGCAGAACAGCAGGTGCGTGCAAGCGGTGATGTTGCGCGGATCTTCCATCATGTAGGTCAACAGCTCGCGGAACACGGACGTGTATTTGACGTCGATGCGCTCGTCGGCGGCACGCAGCTTGGCCAACGCGGCCGCATCGCCTGCAGCATATTCCTCGATGACACCCTGCACCTGGATGAGAACCAGCTGCGCCATCGCGTCGATGGAATGCGACAGGTCCCGCGGCGTGGCGCTGAGGCCGACCGCACTCACGCGCTTGGCGATATTCTTGGCAAGGTCGCCGATGCGTTCGAGGTCGCCCGCCATGCGGATCGCTCCGACCACATGGCGAAGATCGTGGGCCATCGGCTGGCGTTTGGCGATCAGGGTGATGGCGCGGTCGTCCAGTTCGCGTTGACGCGCATCCATGATGGCGTCGTCGGAAACGACGCGTTGCGCCAGCACGTTGTCGGAATTCAACAGCGCCTTGGTCGCCCCGCCGACCATCGAACCGGCGAGGTCGGCCATGTCGCGGATCAGCTTGCTGATCTGCTCGAGATCCTCGTCGAAAGAAGCGACTGTGTGTTCGCCCATGGTCCTGTCCTCATATGCATGATCGGAACGGCTCAGCCGAAGCGGCCAGTGATGTAGTCCTGCGTGCGCTTCTCGCGGGGCGACGTGAATATCTTCTCGGTCCGGTCGAACTCGACCAGTTCACCCAGATACATGAAGGCCGTCTGGCGCGACACGCGCGCCGCTTGCTGCATGTTGTGGGTGACGATGACGATCGTGTAGTCGGCTTGCAATTCGTCGATCAGTTCCTCGATCTTGGCAGTCGACAGCGGGTCGAGCGCCGAAGCCGGTTCGTCGAGCAGAATGACTTCCGGCTTCACCGCCACGGTGCGGGCGATACAGAGCCGCTGCTGCTGGCCGCCGGACAGGCTCAAGCCGCTGGCGTTGAGCTTGTCCTTGACCTCGCTCCACAGCGCGGCGCGCTTCAACGCCTGTTCGACGCGGCCGTCCATCTCGGACTTGCCGAGGTTCTCGTAGAGCCTGACGCCGAAGGCGATGTTCTCGTAGATCGACATCGGGAACGGCGTCGGCTTCTGGAACACCATGCCGATCTTGGTCCTGAGGAGGTTGAGATCCTGCGACCGGTCGAGAATGTTCTTGCCGTCGAGCAGCACCTGGCCCTCGGCCGTCTGTTTTGGGTAGAGCTCATAGATGCGGTTGAACACACGCAGCAGCGTCGATTTCCCGCAGCCCGAAGGGCCGATGAAGGCCGTGACACTGCGCTCAGGCAGCGACAGGCTGATGTCCTTCAGCGCCTTGCTCTGGCCGTAGTAGAAGTTGAGGTTCTTGACCTCGATCTTCGTCTTCTCGGCGACCGTTTCGGCCATCGTCATGTCTGGGGACAACATCTGTGTCATCTGTCCTCTCTGCGTCCGGTAAGGCTGCGGGCGAGGATGCTCAAGCCCAGAACCGTCAGGGTGATTATGAGTGCGCCGGTCCACGCCAGTTGCTGCCATTCCTCGTAAGGGCTGAGAGCGAACTGGAAGATGGTCACCGGCAGGCTGGCCATCGGCGCGTTGATATTGCTGCTCCAGAACTGGTTGTTGAGCGCGGTGAAGAGCAGCGGCGCCGTCTCGCCGGAAATGCGTGCTATCGCCAGCAATATGCCGGTGACGATGCCGGACAATGCGGCGCGGTAGGCGACCGAACGGATCACCACCCAGCGCGGCGCGCCGATCGCGGCACCGGCTTCACGCAACGCGTTCGGCACCAGGTTGAGCATGTCTTCAGTGGTGCGCACGACCACCGGAATGACCAGGATGGCAAGCGCAACGGCGCCGGCAATGGCCGAGAAATGCCCCATTGGCCGTACCATCAGCTCATAGACAAACAAGCCGATGATGATCGACGGCGCCGACAACAGGATGTCGTTGATGAAGCGGACGACGGTGGTGATGCGCGAAAAGCGTCCATACTCGGCCATGTAGGTTCCCGCCAGCACGCCGACCGGCGTGCCGACGACAACGGCGATGATCGTCATCAGCAGGCTGCCCGCGATGGCATTGAGCAGGCCGCCGGCCTCGCCCGGTGGTGGCGTCATCTCGGTGAAGACCGCGAGCGAAAGCCCGGCTGTGCCCTTATAGACCAACGCGCCGAGAATGAGCGCCAGCCAGGCAAGCCCGATGCCGGCGGCGACGACGCAAAGCGCCATCATCACCGAATTCCTGGCTTTGCGGCGGCTGTGGAGCGATGAGGATGTCGACATCGGTCAGGCTCCCGTACGGGCGTCGATCCGCATCAGCATATAGCGGGCGGCGGCGAGGATCAGGAAGGTGATGACGAAGAGGATCAGGCCGAGCGAAACCAGCGAGGAGGTGTAGAGGTCGCCGTCGGCCTCGGTGAATTCATTGGCGATGGTCGCCGAGATCGTCGTGCCCGGCGCGAACAGGGAGGCACTGATGCGATGTGCGTTGCCGATGACGAAAGTCACCGCCATGGTTTCGCCGAGTGCCCGGCCGAGGCCAAGCATGACGCCGCCCATGATACCGATGCGGGTATAGGGAATGACCACGCGCCGGGTCACTTCCCAGGTCGTGCAACCGATGCCATAGGCCGATTCCTTCAGCACCGCCGGCACCGTATCGAAGACGTCCTTGGTGATCGAGGTGATGAAGGGCAGCACCATGATGGCGAGGATCAGCGCCGAGGTCAGAAGGCCGATGCCGTAAGGAGGGCCGGCGAAAAGGCTGGATAGTCCCGGCACGCCGTGGAAGATGTTGATGATGAAGGGCTGTATCGTCGTCTGCAGGAACGGCGCGAACACGAACAGGCCCCAGATGCCGTAGATGATCGAAGGAATGCCGGCCAACAGCTCGACCGCTATGCCGATAGGACGCCTGAGCGGGCGCGGGCAGAGCTCGGTGAGAAAGATTGCAATGCCGATGCCGATCGGAACCGCGATCAGGATGGCAATGGCCGCCGTCACCAGCGTGCCGTAGATCGGCGCCAGTGCGCCAAATTTTTCCGTAACGGGATTCCAGCTCTCAGTCGTCAGGAAAGAAAAACCGAACGACGACAGCGCCTGCCATGAGCCGGCAAACAGCGAGATGGCGACACCGCCGAGGATGACCAGCACAAGAATTGCGGAAGCGCGGGTGAGTCCGCGGAATATGGCATCTGTGAGCGCGAAGCGCCGCACAGTAGCTTCCCTGGCCCGGGCTGCTGCAGCTGATGGCACGGCATCGGAAGCGATGGTCATTGGGTCCTCGCGATTAAAGGCAACAGGGAGGGCGCCGTCGACGCCCTCCCTGGAGGAGATTACATAGCCGAGTAGAGCGGCTTGCCGTCGTCGCCGACGACTTCCTTGGCCCACATGGCCTTGACGCTCTCAACCACCTTGTCGGGCATCGGAACGTAGTCCAGCTCGCCGGCCATCTCGTCGCCCTTGTCGTATGCCCAGGCGAAGAATTTGAGCGCTTCGCCGGTGGTCGCGGCATCATCCGGCTTCTTGTAGAGCAGGATCCACGTTGCCGCCGTCATCGGCCAGGACTCGGCGCCCGGCTCGTTGGCGAGGATGACGCCATAGCCCGGCTGCGAGCTCCAGTCGGCATTGGCCGCTGCCGCCGAGAACCCCGCCGCGGTGGGCTCGACCTTCTTGCCGTCCTTGTTGATCATATCGGTGTGGGTGAGCTTGTTCTGCTTGGCGTAGGCATATTCGACATAACCGATCGCGCCGCCGGTCTGGGAGACATTGTTGGCAACGCCCTCATTGCCCTTGGCGCCGATGCCGACCGGCCATTCCACGGCCTTGTCGACGCCGACCTTTTCTTTCCAGTCCGCGCTGACGTCGCCGAGGTAATAGGTGAAGTTGAACGTCGTGCCCGAACCATCCGAACGGTGAACGACCGCGATCGCCTGCGAAGGCAGTTTGACGTCGGGATTGAGCTTCTTGATCGCCTCGTCATCCCAGCTCGTGATCTTGCCGAGGAAGATGTCGGCCAGCGTCGGGCCGTCGAGAACCAACTCGCCCGGCTTGATGCCCTCGAGATTGACGACGGGAACGATGCCGCCCATCACCATCGGGAACTGAGCCAGTCCGGACGCTTCAAGCTCGTCGCCCTTGAGCGGCGCATCCGAAGCGCCGAAGGTAACGGTCTTGGCCTTGATCTGCTTGATGCCGCCGCCGGAACCGATCGACTGGTAGTTAAGGCCAACGCCGGTGTCTTTCTTGTAGGTGTCGGCCCACTTCGCATAGATCGGGTAGGGGAAGGTGGCGCCGGCGCCGGAGATGTCCGCGGCGAGCGCGGCGGACAGGGTGAGGGTGGTCGTCGCCGCAGCCATTGCAATCGCAACGGCCGCCGAGCGGATGAAATGTCTCATGTGGCCTGCTCCTGTTCGGAATATGGTCTCTCGGCGCCATTCCTCCGGCGCCCGCTGAGGCCAATAGCCCCCGATTATTACAGTCGCATGACAGTTTCATGTCGCTCCGGTAACGACGTCCAGCCGGGTTAAGAAGGAGCGGCCGCGGGCTTTTGTCGGCATGGGCCGCGGTTTGCCGCTGGAATCAGCAGCTTGCGTGAATTCCGGCCGGCATCGTCTGCTCGGCGATCGCAGCCACCGGCTTTAAAAGAAAAAAGCCGGACGGGAGCGCGTTGCATGCAGCCAGAACGTGTCATGGCCGCGCCATCGCCGAAACAGGTCCGTTGGGGTAAATCTGACCCTGTTTCTTGCCGGCGGTCGCTGCTCCCGCCCGTAACTGGAGGAGCGGAACTTCGAATATCCCATTGTCGCCACTGAGCGCGGCTTTGGTATGGTGCGATCGCACCATGGCCTTACGCTGGAAGCGTTGACGAATCGCAAGGTTCTAACTCGCGCTGGACCTCCATCCGCGCCCGACCCGGCGCTCGATCTTCGAGCAACGCCTTCCACTGGAAGTGCGACGACTTCTACTTCACGGTATCTACTCCCTTCGCCCTATTCCGCCGGTTGTCGGTTAGGCCGAAGCAGCGTTATAAGCTTGCAGGGGTATTGCTGATGTCTCGACGGATTCTGCCTGTCTTCCTGTGCCTGGCGCTGCCTCTGGGAAGCGGCTGCGCGCGCAGCTATGACGGCACCGTCATCATTCCCAAGCCGCTCGATGTTCGCCGTTTCTGGGACAGGCCTTCGCCGCAGGCGCAAGCCGAACAGTCGCAACTGGAGACCGACGTCTTTCCAGTGGCGCCGCAAACGCCGAAAAGGCCGGCGGTGCGCAGGAGCGCGGCTTCCGTTGCAACGCCTCGGAGGAGGGTCACCAACAACCCGCCCATGCTGTCGCCGGAGCCGACGAAGCCGCTAACTTGCAAGAATGTCAGCGAGCCCGGTAAACGGGCCCGCATGGTCTGCGAATAACCAGCCGACGTCGGTCGATGCGCACGGCTCCAGGCCTTGAAGCGGCTATCCGGCCAGCCCTCTCGGAACATCGCCCGCCCTGGTCAGTCCGCCGGGAAAAAGGCCGGCCCGACCACTCTCACCGGCCGCGCGCCGATCGCTCTTTCGATCGACTGATGCTGGGCAGCCCCCTGCACTTCGGCAGCCTGCGTTTTTGCCTCTGCCGGAGCGGCACCGGCGGTTTCGATCCCGGATTCAGGAATTTCCGCGACGACGCCAAGATCCGGCTTTGCCGTCGGCAACGGTATGATGGCGTTGGTCATGTTGGCCGGTGTCACGGTTCGTGCCCTGAGCTCGGCGACGCGCCGGTAATAGCGCTTGACGTCGCAGGCCTTGAAGTTCGCGTCGTCGCGGTACCGGAACGCGGCAGGTAGCTCCACATAGGGTTTTCCCGACTCGAGCGCGACCATCTCCTCGGTCTCGCGAGTGGCGTCGCTCAGCGTATAGAGGTCGACGCCGGCATCGTCGCAGATGTAGCGACACTGATCGACCGTTTCCTTCTGATCGTCGCTCTTGGCGAACTGCGATTTTGGCGCGGGGAAGAAATATCCGTCCGACAAGCGAACGCAAAACAGCATCCGATTGCCGCCAATTGTTGTGCCTGCGGACTGGGCCTTGGGTGCCGTGCGTTGCTGCGCCGGCTGTTTCTTGGCAGCGGGGGCGGCGCAGCCCAGCGCGACAAACCTGGCCTTCAGTCCGGACGTGTCCCTGCTCGAATTCGACAGTCTGGCGATCTGCCGTTGCACCTCCGCCTTGCTGCTGACCAGGTCGGCGCAGGGATTGAAGAAGAAGCCGGCGGTTTTCGCTGCGCATCTGCGTTGTCTCTCAAGCTTTTGAATCGCGGCGAGTTGCCGGCGCAGTTGGGCAAGCTCGGGGCTGGTCCCGCCGCTGCGCCCCGCCGAAAGCAATTGGCTCCTGATGGCACCGCAGCTATCCGCGTAGGAGAAGGATGTGCCGAGCGCAACGGCTATTGCCGACACCAGCATCAGAATCGTGAGGGGCCAGAAGCGTGTCATTGGAACGACCATCATCCTTGTTGCACCGAGAACAGGATTTCTTTGTCGACTATGGATAAGTACTAGCTAAATCAGTTTTTCCTAATTGAAGTAGATCAAACCGCCACCATAGACTTTAGCTCTAGTGTATTAGATCGACTCGTGTAAATTCAATATTACATTTTTATTTCAAGATTGAGACGAACCGGCAGCAACGCCGGCGGACGCCCGCCACGGCGAAGTTTGATGCGCGCGGCGGGTTCGGCATCGCGATCAATCCGGCGTTACCGGCCGGCCGTCGCTGAAACCTTAGCCCTGGGATCGGCGTTGAGCGGCCAAAGGAGGAGACCGCAAATGTCGATCCACTTCACTGTCGCGGACCTGACCAGGAATCTGTTCCATTCACTTTGGTTGGACCATGAACGCGCACCGAGGCCACTCGACCACGAGCAGAGGCTTTTGCTGGAGTGCTATCTCGCCGGCCAGATACCGGAATCGGCTTGGAGCGACTATGTCTTCGAGGTGCCGGAACTGGCGCGACATGTCGAGGCGAGACGAAGGCGCCACTAAAGCGCATCGCGGTCGACCGGGCGTCATGCGACGCGCTTAGGTTCTTGTCTAATGCATGTCGTTGTCGCAAAACCGCTGCACGCTTTTGCGCGACATGCATTAGGTCCCGAAAAGTGGAATCCGGTTGTCGGAAAAGATCAAGGCGAAGCCTTCACTCGCGGTGCAGCCTGTTCTTGTTTGGGCGAGTTGAATTGCAGAGTGAACACCTTGCCCGGGATGCCTTCAGCCAGCGCCGGTGAAAAGCTCAACGGCAGGCAATGGTCCACGGCCGCGACCGCGGCGTCGACAAAAGCTTGGCGCATCTTCTCCTCGCCGGCGACGCGGATGGCGGTCGGCTTGGGCCGGCCGATCAGCGTGCCATCGCGCCTGAAGCTGAAGCTCAGGGTGACGGTGGAATTCCCGGCATTCGCCGGAGGGGTCCAGCACGCCTGGATGGCAGCCCCGACCTCGGGCATGGTGTTGAGCGTCGCTGCATTCGATTGACCGGTTGCGCCCACCAGCATGGCGCCTGCGATCACGATCATTCCAGCAATGCTTTTCATGGCAGGGCCTCTGTCCTTGAACCGCCCTCGAGGACGGGACGAACTTCGATGGTAGGGCCGACAGCGGCGATGACAAGATGGCGGCGACGCGTTTCATCAGCCATGCAGGCGTCGTGAAACGCCGTCTGGCGCAACTTCGGCAGGGGCTGAAATAAGCAAAAGGCCGGCGCGCAGCCGACCTTTGCTTCCCATCCGCGCCAGTACATCCGTGGTCGCGGGCTGGAGGTGGATTCAGTAGAAAGGGTTTAGGTTAACGAAACCTTAAGCTCCCGACATCGTGCAAACAGGGGAGATTAAAAAAATCCCCAGTTCATTACCGGCTCCTGCAGACGTGCGGACGACCGCTATTGGCATGTGACTCAGGCGTTGGCCTGCGACCTCACATAGGCGATATAGCCGCGCACGTCGCCGGCCGGCTCGGCATAGGCCTTGCCGAGCTTCTTCTCGATCGCCGCCATATAGTCTTTTGCCCATTGGGGCAGCGCATAGTCGATGACGGCGAGGAATTCGAGCGTCGCCGCCAGACGGATGTCGGCGATCGACGGGTTCTTGCCACCGATGAACGGCTTGCCGTTCCTGAAGAAGCTGTGAAACACCTCCAGCGGCTCGGCTATCGCTTCTATAGCGGCCTTCTGGGCTTCCGACTTCTTGTCGGGATGAGCGTCGCTGTGGCCGACCTCGCCGGCATATTGCGGGAAATTCAGCACAGGATATGTGGCGCGCGCCACATAGGGGTAGAGCGTCCCGATCAGGTAGAACATGGCACTGTCGATCATTGCCCGCTTGGCCGGCGCCTTGGGATATAGTTTCTCCAGCCCGTGCTTGTTGGCGAGGTACTGCATAATGGCGCAGCTTTCCCACAAGACACCTCTCGGCAGGCCCTTGTCCTCGATCATCGGCGTAAGATGGGCCGGGTTTCGCGCCATGTATTCCGGCGAGCGCGTGAGACCCCATACGTCGGTCTCGGAATGGTCGAGCCCGGCGGCGCGTGCAAACACCCGAACGCTCATATTGTTGACGCTGGGCTTCAGCATGCTGAGCGAGAGCGCGGGCTTTTTCGCCGGTTTCGCCTTGGCCTTCGGCGCCAGCTTCTTGGCGGAGACCTTGGCCGCCGGCTTTGCCACTTTCGCCGCTGACTTGGCGGCGGCTTTGGCCGCCGGCTTCGCTCCTGGCCTGGCTGCCTTGGCGGCGGGCTTCGTGGCACTCTTGGTTGCTGTCTTCGCCATTGTATCCTCCCTTTGTTCGGCGTGTCGTCAGTATGGATTTTTCGGTGCGCGATCCTCCGACAAGGTCGTGCGCGAGCGCTCGACAAGCGCCTGGATCGCATCGGCAAGGTGCACTTCGGCGATGTTGTAGTCGCCGCGCGCGACGCGGATCTTGTGCGCCTGCATCAGCACGTCGGCATGGGTGAAGCCCGCCGGCGGTTCGAAACGGTAGGAGGCGAGTTCGATCAGCAGGCCGAGCGGATCCTCGAAATAGATCGAGTCCATGAAGCCGCGATCCTTGACGCCGCTGTGCTTGATGGCGCGCTCGTCGAGCCGGGCAACCGCCTGCAGAAAGGTGACGCGCGACACCGCGAAAGCGATATGATGGACGCAGCCGGTGTCGGTCGGCGTGCGCCGCTTGACCGGCGTGCGGCTTTCGTCGGTGAAGACGGTGATCAGCCGGCCGTCGCCCGGATCGAAATAGAGATGGCTTTCGCTCGCCTTATCGAGATTGGGCTGCTCGAAGATGAAAGGCATGCCAAGCACGCCCTCCCAGAAATCGATGGAAGTCTGGCGCCCGGCCCCGACCAGCGTGATGTGATGAACACCTTGCGATTGCAGCTTTTGCATCTGACTCCTCCCGGCCACGCCGTCTTGCCGCCGAACGGAAGTTCGGATGCCCAGTCGCGCTTGGCATGTGACCGCGCCCGGCCTCGCTCGCCTGCGCTCCGCATTCCGCATCCTGCAGGAGTGCGGCCGGAGCTTTGATGAACGGATGCTAATTCAATCCGAGGCGTTGCGCCAGAAGCGCTGAGTTTCAAGAACTCCACGCAGGCGCCAAGAGCGGCACCGAGATCGCGGACGCCTTCGCCGAGCTCGCTGAAACGACCCGTCGCCGGCAGCTGTAATGGTGCGGCGGCCCGCAGGTCGCTGGGTTTCCCGAGCGGCCGGTTTGGCGACGGCAGGTCAAAGGGGGCCTCGTTGACGCATGCCGCGCCTGGTTCGGATTACGGGCATCCGCGGCCCTTAGATGAAAATCACATATTCTTCATCGGCACGTCGGGATCGACATGTCCCCCATCGGCAGTGATCTTGAGCCTTGAGAGGTAGTGCTCCCATCCCCTTCGGTGGCTGTCACGCTCCTTTGCGTTCGGCAGTCCGCTGTGCGTGAAGCGGATCAGTGTCCCCGCATCCCTCGCGATCAGGTCGATCTCGACATGACTGGAGCCGGGCGGCACGGTCTCGTTGTCTTCCCAGCCAAAACTGTAGGCAAGACGGTGGACCGGGATCACCTCGGTGAACTCACCGCGCGCCATATGGCGACCACCGACATTGACGAGGAACAGACCGCCCGGCGTTGCATCCAAATTCGCTTCGGTCCCGATCCATCGCACAATCTGGTCCGGATCCGTCAAAAGCGCGAACACGGTCGCTTGTGGCGCCGCGACCTCAATCTCTGTGTAAACCGATTCCGCCATCGCTCACTCCAGGTCACATCCGCAGCGAATACCTGCATGATTGAAGCGAATGTGGGGAGTTGCAAGAAGATGTTCGAGGCGTAAGCATAAGCCGGTGCTGAGTGACCTTCTACCCATGCTTCTCGCAAAGTCGCTTTCATTCCTTCTGGACGACGCCGCGCATATTGGCGACGGTGGGCGACTTCTATTGCAGCTCTCAACGCATTTGATTGAAGACGGCTTGCCGATCATCGCCGGCGCGCTGGCGCAGGATGCTCCCGACCCGATTATCTCACGCCGCATCTGGCTCTGGCGAGCGCCTGGGGGTGAAGTGGTCGAGGCTTTGGGGATAGGCGCCGACCGCCAGAATGCCGATCCCCGGCTCGTGCTGCGGGAGTGGCTTGGCACGACGCGGGCGATCGTGTTCGACGAGCGAGCGGGCGGTGTCGCACCGACTTTGGTGTGGGCGTTCGATCATACTCCGGATGAGGCGCAGTCAGAGCTGCTGCGGCAAATCTCCCGGTTTGCTGCGGCTCCGATGACCGCACTCGCAGAACGGTCCGCGAAACGCGCATTGCTCGAGGCATATTTGGGAAAGCGCAGTGCAGCACATGTGCTCAACGGTCATTCTCGTCGAGTAAAGGGAGAGACGATACGGGCTGCGCTTCTGTGCGCGGACCTTCGAGGTTTCACCGATCTATCCGAGGTTCATGATGCAGACGAGATCGTATTGGTACTTGATGCCTGGTTCGATTGCGTCGCCGGCGCGGTGCACGCATTTGGTGGTGAGGTTCTCAAGTTTATAGGTGATGGCGTCCTCGCGATTTTCCCGATTGGCGAGCGCGATGCAAATGCCGCATGTGACGCGGCGGTACGCGCCGTGAAGGCCACGCGCGCCGGGATAGATCATCTCAACCAAACTCGGCGCCGCAATGGCGGCCCTGAGCTCGGATATGGCATTGGCCTGCATGTCGGCGAGATACTCTGGGGGAATATCGGCACTGCCGGCAGGTTGGACTTCACCGCGATCGGCAAGGCTGTAAATCTTGTCAGCCGCATCGAGGGGCTGTGCAAGCCGTTGGGACGGACGGTGCTCGCGTCGACAGTGTTCGAGGCAGAAACTACCGAGCGGATGATCGCCATGGGCAGTCATCCGCTCGGAGGAATAGCAGGCGCGCAAACACTTTTCGGCTTGCCGGAATAGATCGAATGGTTGAGCCCGCCGTGGATGTGTCGTTCGCAGCATATCTTGGTATCGTGCGAAGCCATGACTGAGAGAAATTCGAACGGCAAAGAAGCTACGATACTGCAACTGGAGTATGGCGCGTTTAGAGCCCAGCCATGTGCGTCGCGCGCAGCTTTCGCTGGCCGGTGCTAAGGGCCTTCCCGGCATCCACCCTTCGAGGGAGAGGCGCCTTCGCCGAGCTCGCCAAAACGATCCGCCGCCGGCAGCTGTAGCTCAGGTCGGCTCCAGGCAGTGCCGACCAGCGTGATGGACGCCTTGCGATTGTAGTTTCTGTATCTGGCTCCTCCCCGCGTGGCATCGACTGCCCTGTTCAGCGCGACGTTCTGCGCGCCGCTAACGCTGTGCCTCAAGACCCACGATGCAATGCTAATGCAATCGGCTCCGCTGCGCCAGAAGCGGCAATGAGCCAAACCCGCCGCGACCCAAGGCGATGGATCGGATTGATGGTTTGCCGAGAGCTGGGAGAGACTTGGTACGCCCAAGGGGAATCGAACCCCTGTTCCCGCCGTGAGAGGGCGGTGTCCTGACCGCTAGACGATGGGCGCGTTCAAGAACCGGCGATATAGGCTGACGGCTGGCAAAAAGCAACTAGGCTTAAGGCTGCCGATCGCGCCGGTGAAGTATCCGCTGCAAGCCTAGCGTTTTGGCTCGATCAGGTCCCAGAGATTTCCATAGAGATCTGCGAAAACCGCCACAGTGCCATAGGTCTCGTGCCGGGGCGCCTCACGGAACTCAACGCCCTTTTCGAGCATCAGCGCATAGTCGCGGGCAAAATCGTCGGTTTCGAGGAACAAAAAGACCCGGCCGCCGGTCTGGCTGCCGATGGCGTGCCTTTGCGCATCGCCGGATGCCTCGGCGAGAAGCAGGCGCGCACCCTGCCCGTTGCGCGGCGTGATCGTGACCCAGCGTTTGCCGCCGCCGAGATCGACATCTTCGGTGAGGACAAAACCCAGCTGGTCGACATACCACGAGATCGCCTCGTCATAATTTGCGACGACAAGCGCGACCGTGGCAATGCTGCGGTGTTCGGCAAAACCGGTCATTTGTTCCTGATCGAAAAATGGCCAACGATGCGGCGCTCGGTGATGTCATAGACGAAGATGGCGCGGCTGCCGTCGGGCAGCTCTGCGTCGATCGACAGGTGATTGCCGGACAGCGATTGGCTGATCACCCTGGCGCCGACCGGCAGCACGATGTCGCCGTTGACCGTCTCGCCGATCGGCACCTGGATGTCGCTGCTTAGCGGAGGGGCGGCAGGCGGCGCGTTGCGCGCTTTGTAGACAAGTGCCGCGATCACCACCATAAGGGCGAGGAACAGCAGGCCGAGATTGATGGCGACGAAGCGGACGAGCTTCCTCCGCACCTTTTCGACCTCGGGGTCGAGCGGCTTTTCCTCGTCTTCGTCGGCAAGCGGCCGGGCCATGGCAGCAGATTCCGGAACTGTTTTCGATGAGCGCTCATAACGAAGTGGTCAGACAATTAATAGGGGCCGGACCGATCGTCCTGGAGGCGGGCGCTGATGCGGCCGGCCAGCGGCTCGACCAATGGCTGGCGGCCAGGCTCGGCCCCGACATGTCGCGCAGCCGGGTACAGATGCTGATAAAGCAGGGCGCCGTCAGGATCGGCGGCAAGCCAGCCAGCGAAACGAAGCGCAAGATGGCGCAAGGTGACAGCGTGTCGGTTGATATGCCGGAGCCGGAACCAGCGGCGCCGCAAGGCGAAGATATTGCGCTGGACGTCCTCTACGAGGACAGCGAGCTGATCGTCATCAACAAGCCGGCCGGGCTGGTCGTGCATCCCGGCGCCGGCAACTGGACCGGCACGCTGGTCAACGCGCTGATCCATCATTGCGGCGACAGCCTGTCTGGCATCGGCGGGGTGAGACGGCCGGGCATCGTCCATCGCCTCGACAAGGAGACCAGCGGCGTCATGGTCGTCGCCAAGACCGATCGCGCCCACAAGGCGTTGTCGGAGGCCTTTGCCGACCACGGCCTGACCGGCGATCTCGAGCGGGCCTATCTGGCGTTGGTCTGGGGCATACCGGCAAGGCCGACCGGGACGGTCGACGCGCCGCTCGGCCGCGCCGCCGACCGGGTACGCCGCGCCGTGGTGCCGCAAGGCCGCGACGATGCCCGCCACGCCGTCACGCATTTCATCGTCGTTGAGCGCTTTGGCGAGCAGCAGCAGGAATTCGCCACGGCGAGCCTGGTCGAATGCCGGCTGGAAACCGGTCGCACTCACCAGATACGCGTCCACATGGCCCATATCGGCCATCCGGTGATTGGCGACCCCGAATACGGCCAGGCTTTCCGCACCAAGGCCAATCGGTTGCCCGAGCCGCTAAGAAGCAAGGTAAAGGCGTTTCCGCGACAAGCTTTGCACGCCCGCCTCCTTGCATTTCGGCATCCCGATACCCATCTAACGATGAGGTTCGAAGCACCGATACCGTGGGAGATGGAGGAACTCGTCGACGGCTTCCGCAAGCTCTGAACCAACCACCTGAAAACCTGACCGGCGTTGTTCACTTCAACGTGACACACTGTTTCGTGTTGAACAAATGCCTGTCTTTCTGGTTTTGTTCCTATATATGTCGGTTGGCGCGAATGTGCCTTTGGCATTCGCGCCACATGCCCGCCGCGTTTCGGGGGCATCACTCCAATAGAGAGGGGGCGCTATCATGGCCCAGTCATTACCCAGTATCGTTTCCGGCGAAGGCGGTCTCAGCCGCTACCTGGAAGAAATCCGCCGCTTTCCGATGCTTCAGCCGCAGGAAGAGTACATGCTCGCCAAGCGCTATGCCGAGCATGAGGACACCACAGCTGCGCACAAGCTCGTCACCAGCCACCTTCGGCTCGTCGCCAAGATCGCCATGGGCTATCGCGGCTATGGCCTGCCGATCGGCGAGGTGATCTCGGAAGGCAATGTCGGCCTGATGCAGGCCGTCAAGAAATTCGAACCGGAGCGCGGCTTCCGTCTGGCCACCTATGCGATGTGGTGGATCAAGGCCTCGATCCAGGAATACATCCTGCGCTCGTGGAGCCTGGTCAAGATGGGCACCACCGCCAACCAGAAGCGCCTGTTCTTCAACCTGCGCAAGGTGAAGGGCAAGATCCAGGCGCTCGACGAAGGCGATTTGAAGCCCGATCAGATCACCGAGATTGCCACCCGGCTGAACGTCTCGGAAGCGGAAGTCGTGTCGATGAACCGCCGCCTGTCGGGCGACGCCTCGCTCAATGCGCCCATCCGGGCCAGTGAAGGCGAGTCCGGCGAATGGCAGGACTGGCTGGTCGACGACCACGAAAGCCAGGAAGAGATGCTGATCGAGCAGGACGAGCTGGAAAACCGGCGCGGCATGCTGTCGGGCGCTCTTGCCGTGCTCAACGACCGCGAACGCCGCATCTTCGAGGCGCGCCGCCTCGCCGATGAGCCGTTGACGCTTGAAGAGCTGTCGGCCGAGTTCGATATCAGCCGCGAGCGCGTGCGCCAGATCGAGGTGCGCGCCTTCGAGAAGGTGCAGGACGCGGTCAAGGCCGCAGCCAAGCGCCAGACGCAGGCGCTGCGCACCATCGAGGCGCAGCCGGCGGCGTAAGGCCTTCCGGTAGAAACAAATAACGGCGGCGTCAGGTAACTGGCGCCGCCGTTTTTTTCTAAAGCGCGTCGCGTTCGGGCCGGCCTTGTGCGGCGCGCTTTAGATTCTTGTTTTTATGCATGTCGTTATCGCAAAACCGCTGCACACTTTTGCGCGACATGCATTAGCGGGTTGCCGGTTCCGCGGCGCCTTCGCGGATGTCCGATCCGTCGCCCTAACTGCTCAGTAGCCTTGCCAGGCGTCCCCAGACGATCTCATTGATAGCGGCATTGTCGCAATTTTCCCCAAGCCCTGAAAACCGCAAGGCTGCAAGCTGTGGCGGCAATGTTGCGGCGCCGACCGCGGCATTCCACAACCCGGCGCTTGCGGCAGGCGGGCGCGACAACGGTCCGTCGGGCAGTTGAGTTCGTCTATTGGAAACGAAAGGCAGTGTGATGATGACGATTTCTCCGTTTCTGGCCGCCCTCGGATCCGACGGTCCGCCAGCCGATCGAGCGAAAGACATGGCCCTGTATGGATGGCTAATTGGAAGCTGGGAGATGGACTCGGTCCACTACCTCGACGACGGCACAATCCAGAAATGGGATGGCGAATGCCATTTTGGCTGGGTGCTCGAAGGCCGCGCGATTCAGGACGTTTGGATCAGGCCCAAGCGCCCTGCTCCGTCCGCGATGTATGGCACAACCTTGCGCATCTTCGACCCTGGGATCGATGGCTGGCATATCATATGGAACGACCCGCTCAACCGGGATCACTCGCGCCAGATCGGGCGGGCCGAGGGTAAGGACATTGTCCAGCTCGGCAATGACTCGCGCGGTCTGCAAACTCGATGGCGTTTCACCGAGATCACTGCCACCAGCTTCCATTGGATCGGCGAGGAAAGATCTTCCGAGAGCGATCCTTGGCAAATCACGTATGAACATTTAGCCCGCCGAACAAAACCCTGACGCTCGACTGGCTGGCGTCTGCGCTGCTCCTCATCCGGCTGCCGCCACCGTCGTCCCGCATAGACCTATCGGATTCAAACATCGCAAAAATCGAATCAGGATCAATAGCTTGGATGACCATCGCAGAACGATGAGGGCGGCGCCGAGTCTGAATGGCATTGTAGTGCCAGCGACCCATCCTCTCACAGGCAATCGAGCGGAAACTTCAGATAGCGCTGCCCGTTGGATTCCGGTTCCGGCAGGCGTCCGCCATTCATATTGACCTGCAGCGCGTGCAGGATCAGCCGCGGCATCGGCAACGTCCTGTCGCGGGCTTGGCGGAGCGCGACGAAGTCGGCTTCCGTCTTGCAGCCGGCAACATGGATGTTGCCGGCTTTCTGCTCCGCGACCGTGCTTTCCCACCGCGCTTCGCGACCGCCCGGCTGGTAGTCGTGACCGACGAACAGACGTGTCTCGTCCGGCAGCGCCAGGATGTCCTCGATCGAACGCCAGAGCCGCTCGGCACTGCCGCCCGGAAAGTCTGTCCTTGCGGTGCCGCTGTCCGGCATGAACAGCGTGTCGTGGATGAAGGCGGCGTCGCCAATGACGTAAGTGATCGAGGCCAGTGTGTGGCCCGGCGAGAACAGCACTCTTGCCGCAATGCCGCCGACCGAAAAAGTTGCGCCGTTGGCGAACAGCCTGTCCCATTGCGAACCGTCGGCGGGGAATTCCGGCCAGTTGTAGATCACCTTCCACAATTTCTGGACGTCGATGACCTTCTCGCCGATTGCCGTCGGCGCTCCGGTTCTCCCCCTCAGATAATGGGCGGCGGAGAAATGATCCGCATGCGGATGCGTGTCGAGGATCCACTCGACCTCCAGCCCGCTTTCCCTGACGAAGTCGAGCAGGGCGTCGGCGTTTTTCGTTGCCGTTGCACCGGACCTTTCGTCGAAGTCGAGCACCGGATCGATGATGGCGCATTTGCGGGTCGCCATGTCGGCGACCACATACTGGACGGACCCGCTCGGCTTGTCATAGAAGCCGGTGACCTGCGACCTGGCCGATAATGCGTCCAATCCAGCCTCCTTCGCCCCTCACCACGGCAGGAAGGATTTTCTCTGCCACGGCAAATTAAAGGCATGGTTGTCCGTCAACCAGGCATCAAGCACCCCATGCTCACACGGCCAGGAAAACCGAAAACTCTCTGTGCCGCCTCTGCCTGCTCAGGCGGAAGGCTGCTTGGTTTTCCTGAGATATGGCAGGATCGTCTCATAGGCGCCGAAGCGCTTGATGGCATCCTCATTCGAGACGGCAGCGGTGATGATGACGTCCTCGCCCTGCTTCCAGTTCGCCGGCGTCGCCACCTGGTGCTTGGCGGTCAGCTGCATGGAATCGATGGCGCGCAGGATTTCGTCGAAGTTGCGGCCCGTCGTCATCGGGTAGGTGAGAACCAGCTTGATCTTCTTGTCGGGCCCGATGACGTAAACCGAACGCACCGTGGCATTGTCGGCGGGCGTGCGGCCTTCCGAGCTCTCGCCGGCACCCGCCGGCAGCATCTCGTAAAGCTTGGCGACCTTGAGATCCTTGTCGCCGATCAGCGGGTAGTTCACCGAATGACCGGTCGCGGTCTTGATGTCGTTCTGCCACTTTTCATGGCTTTGGACGGGATCGACCGAGATGCCGATGATCTTGACGTTGCGCTTCCTGAACTCGCCTTCGAGCCCGGCCATTGTGCCGAGTTCGGTCGTGCAAACCGGCGTAAAGTTCTTCGGATGGCTGAACAATACCGCCCAGCCGTCGCCGATCCATTCATGGAAGCTGATCGGTCCTTGCGTGGTCTCAGCGGTGAAGTCCGGTGCGATATCGTTGATGCGAAGGCTCATGACGTGTCCCTTACCCTGTGCGTGCAGATCGCAGCCGGCGTTGCCCGGCGCTGCTTTTGCCTTTCTATCACTCCGGCGTCATCCTTCAAACGCCTGTTGCGCCGGCATCAAGGCCGGCGGCGAAATATTTTCATTGCTTCTCGGCAAATGCAGCAGGAATTTTCGCTGCGCTGGTTCAGGCCTTGTTCACTGCCAGCGTCGTCGCCAGGTCTTCCATGCGCTGGGCCAGTGCGCCGAGCGCCCCGGTCAGCACGGAATCGTTCTTGTCGGCCTTGGTCAGTGCGTCGTCGCGCGTCTTGCGCAGCGTCAGCACTTCGCTTTCCATGCCCTTGACCCGCTTCTGCAGTTCCGAAAGCTCGTCCATGACCATGATGCCGGCCATCACGGTCAGCCGCTGGTCGCCGATCTCGCCAAAAGAATCCTTCAGATGCGAGACATAGCGGTCGAAGCGCTCGGCAAGATCGATCAGATGCTCTTCCTGGCCCTCGTCGCAGGCCATCCGATACTGCTTGCCGTCGATGGAAACCGTGACTTGTGCCATTGGCCTACCTGTCCAGTACCGCGCGGATGGTTTCCATGGCTGTCACCAGCCTTCGCGACACTTCCTTGTTGGCATCTTCCAGCCGTTCGGCGCGAGCCTCGGAATTGTCGAGCTCCTGCGCCAGCCGCGAGCGGTCGGCGTTCATCCGCTGCACTTCGGCCTCGGCTTCCGAATAGTCCCGCTCGTGCTCGAGCTTGGCCGCGACGGCGTTTTCCAGCCCTTCGATGGCCTTACCCAGCCTGGCAATGACTTCCTTGAGGGTCGTTTCCCCGGTCATGGCTTTCGTCCTGCGCCCTGCCCATCACCGAATCATCCACGTTCAGAACGCGTTATCCCTGAAACATTACGCGTCGTGTGAACCGCACGTCAATAAAGCTGTCGCGACTGTCCCCTGCTAACGCTAATGTAAGTCGCGCACGGCCATCACAAGACCGGCAAAAGCACACCGATTTGTTGACTAAAAGGCCGCGCCTGCTATGTGTCGCGCACCCTTTTCAAGGGCTTTCCCAAGGCCCAAACCCCCATTTTGGAGGAAGCATGACCTCGCGCGAACAACATGACCGGATGGCCAATGCGATCCGTTTTCTCGCCATGGACGCCGTCGAGAAAGCAAATTCCGGCCACCCCGGACTGCCCATGGGCTGCGCCGACATCGCCACGGTGCTGTTCACCCGCTTCCTCAAATACGATCCGAAAAACCCGCATTGGCCGGACCGCGACCGCTTTATCCTGTCGGCCGGCCACGGATCGATGCTGCTTTACTCGCTGCTCTATCTGACCGGCTACGAAGACATCACCATCGACCAGATCAAGCAGTTCCGCCAATTGGGGTCGAGGACGGCGGGCCACCCGGAATACGGCCACGCCGCGGGCATTGAGACGACGACCGGCCCACTCGGCCAGGGCCTTGCCAATTCGGTCGGCTTCGCGCTCGGCGAGCGCATCATGAATGCCGCTTTCGGCAAAGATCTCGTCGACCACTACACCTATGTGCTGGCCGGCGACGGCTGCCTGATGGAAGGCGTATCCCAGGAAGCCATCGCGCTTGCCGGGCATCTGAAGCTGAACAAGCTGATCGTCTTCTGGGACAACAACAACATCTCGATCGATGGCCCGGTGTCGCTCGCCGATAACACCGATCAGGTCGCCCGCTTCCAGGCGTCCGGCTGGAATGCCAGCCATATCGACGGCCAGGACCCGGAAGCGATCGCCTATGCCATCGAAGCGGCCCGCCACTCCGACAAGCCGACGATGATCGCCTGCAAGACGACCATCGGCTTCGGCGCGCCGACCAAGGCCGGCACCAACAAGGCGCATGGCTCGCCGCTCGGCGCCGAGGAAATCGCTGGCGCCAGAAAATTCTTCGGCTGGGATTATCCGCCCTTCGAGGTTCCGGCCGATATCCTCGACGCATGGCGTACCGCCGGGCGGACAGGCGTCAAGGCGCGCACCGACTGGGAAAGCCGCCTTGCCAAGGCTGATGCCAAATTGCGCAGCGAGTTCGAACGCCGCATCAGTGGCACGCTGCCGGCCAACTTCGACGCCGTCATTGGCGATTACAAGAAGAAGCTCGCCGCCGACAAGCCGAAGGTCGCCACCCGTAAGTCATCGGAAATGGCGCTGGAGGTCATCAACGGCGCCGTGCCCGAAACCATCGGCGGCTCAGCCGATTTGACCGGCTCCAACAACACCAAGACCAGCCAGACCAAGAACATCACCGCCGACGATTACGGCCAGCGCTACGTTCATTACGGCGTTCGCGAGCACGGCATGGCGGCCGCGCTCAACGGGCTGACATTGCATGGCGGCATTATCGCCTATGGCGGCACTTTCATGTGCTTTTCCGATTATGCCCGTCCGGCGATGCGGCTTGCTTCGCTGATGGGCATCCGCTCGATCTTCGTCATGACCCATGATTCCATCGGCCTTGGCGAAGACGGCCCGACCCATCAGCCGGTCGAGCATCTGGCAGCACTTCGCGCCATTCCGAACCACAATGTCTTCCGCCCAGCCGACGCGGTGGAAACCGCGGAATGCTGGCAGTTGGCCATTGAGTCGGAAAAGACGCCTTCGACATTGGCGCTGACCCGGCAGAACCTGCCGACGGTACGCAACGACTTCGTTGCGGAAAACCTCTCCAGCCGCGGCGCCTATGAACTTGCCGCCGCCAGTGGCGAGGCGGCGGTGACGATCTTCGCGTCGGGCTCCGAGGTCGAGATCGCGCTGGCCGCCCGCGAGGCCTTGGAAAAGCACGGCCACGCGACCCGCGTCGTCTCGGTGCCGTGTTTCGAATTATTCGACAAGCAGAGCGCCGACTATCGCAGCAGGACGATCGGCAATGCGCCGCTCAAGATTGCCATCGAAGCCGGCATCCGTCAGGGCTGGGATCACTTCATCGGCACCGACGGCATCTTTGTCGGCATGACCGGCTTCGGCGCCTCCGGCACCATCGAACAGCTCTACCCGCATTTCGGCATCACAGCCGAGGCAACGGTGAAGGCGGCGGAAGCCCGTCTGCATGGCAAATGAAAGTGAGCCCCGCCCGGCAAAGGCTGGCATAGCGGTTTTGCCGGGCGGTGGAGCACTAATCGATTTAAATCCACGCCTCGGCGGCTGGATTCTTTGCCCGTCCGCCGTTATGAAGCTGCGGACTTGATCTTCGGCCTCCAACTCCCAGGGAGAGAACAATGACCGTCAGAGTTGCCATCAACGGATTCGGCCGCATCGGCCGCAACATCCTGCGCGCCATCCATGAATCCGGCCGCAAGGATATCGACGTCGTCGCGGTCAACGATCTCGGCCCGGTCGAGACCAACGCGCATCTGCTGCGCTTCGACAGCGTGCATGGCCGCTTTCCGCATGAGGTGACGGTTGACGGCGACCAGATCATCGTCGGCAAGGAAAAATTCAAGGTCACCGCGATCAAGGATCCGACGCAACTGCCCTGGAAGGAGCTTGGCATCGACATCGCGCTCGAATGCACCGGTATCTTCACCGCCCGCGACAAGGCCGTCGCCCATCTGACCGCCGGTGCCAAGCGCGTTCTCGTCTCCGCTCCGGCGGAGGGCGCCGATCTCACCGTCGTCTATGGTATCAATCACGACAAGCTGACCAAGGACCACATCGTCATCTCAAACGCCTCCTGCACCACCAACTGCCTGGCGCCGCTGGCGGCCGTGCTGAATGAGGCGGTCGGCATCGAGAAGGGCATGATGACGACGATCCATTCCTACACCGGCGACCAGCCGACGCTGGACACCATGCACAAGGACCTCTACCGCGCCCGCGCCGCCGCGCTGTCGCAGATTCCGACCTCGACCGGTGCTGCCAAGGCCATCGGCCTGGTACTGCCCGAACTCAAGGGCAAGCTCGACGGCATCTCCATCCGCGTGCCGACCCCGAACGTCTCGCTCGTCGATTTCAAGTTTATCGCCAAGCGGCCGACCACCGTCCAGGAGATCAATGACGCGGTGATCGCCGCCTCGAACGGCAAGCTGAAGGGCATCCTCGCCGTTACCCGTCACCCCAATGTTTCGATCGACTTCAACCATGATCCGCATTCCTCGATCGTGGCGCTCGACCAGACCAAGGTGATGGACGGCAACTTCGTTTCGGTGCTGTCGTGGTACGACAATGAGTGGGGCTTTTCCAACCGCATGGGCGATACCGCCGTCGCCTTCGGCAAGACCATCGCCTGATCGCAGAGCCAGCTTCTCGACTTGGAGACGCCCGGCTCAGTCCGGGCGTTTTTCATTGCAGCACGAACCGCCGAGGCACGCTCCGCTGCTCGGGGGTGCCAAAACTTTCGACGATCGGCAGCGTGGGGCAAAAAGCCACGCTGCTGCCTTGCAGCGGCCATGTCTTCGCCCCACTCTCCCGTGATGCCGTAGCATATCGACTAGGGGCGACCAACGAATGGAGCATGGTATCTATCTTGTGACGCTCGTTGGCGCAGCACTTGTCGTTGCCGCCGCGTTTTCAAGCCTGATCGCCTTCCGTTTCGGCGCCCCTCTCCTGCTGCTGTTTCTCTGCATCGGCCTCGCCACCGGAACCGACGGTCTCGGCATCCATTTCGACAATGCCCGAGTTGCTTATTTTGCCGGCTCATTGGCGCTGGCGGTCATCCTTTTCGATTCCGGCTTCGGCACGCCGCTCAACGCCTTGCGGCAGGCGGCCGGGCCGGCGCTGTCGCTGGCCACATTCGGCGTCCTTTTGACCACCGGGCTCTTCGGCGCCGCCGCCTATTATCTGCTCGACCTGACCTGGCTGGAATCCTTCCTGCTCGGTGCCGCCGTCGCCTCGACCGACGCCGCGGCGGTGTTCTTCCTGCTGCGCGCCGGCGAGATCAATTTGCGCGAGCGCGTGCGGTCCACGCTCGAGGTGGAATCCGGCACAAATGACCCGATCGCCATCTTCCTGACCATCACGCTGGTCGAGGTCATCGCCGGCAATACCCACCCCGAGGCCAAGGTGCTGGTCACCGATCTTGCCGTCGGCTTCCTTGTCAACATGGGGCTCGGCGCGGTCATCGGCATTCTCGGCGGCATGGCCATTGTGCGCCTTGTCGATCGCCTCAATCTCGATCACGGCCTGCTGCCGATCTTCGTGCTGACGCTGTCGCTTATGGTGTTCGCTGCCGCCGGTGCCGTCGGCGGCTCCGGCTTCCTGGCGGTCTATCTCGCAGGCCTGATTGCCGGCAATTCCGATATCCGGGCCGTGACCATCCTCAAGCGCTTCCAGGACGGCATGTCGTGGCTGGCGCAGATCATCATGTTCCTGATCCTCGGCCTGTTCGCGACGCCTTCACAATTTCCGGCGATCCTGGTGCCGGCAGTGCTGCTCGGCCTGTTCCTGGTATTTGTGGCACGGCCAATCGCCGTCTGGCTCTGCCTGGTGCCGTTCCGTCTGCCACGCCCGGAAGTCGCCTTCGTCTCGTGGGTTGGCCTGCGCGGTGCCGTGTCGATCCTGCTTGCCATCACGCCGCTGCTCGGCGGTCTTGAGAACGGCCGCCTCATCTTCAACACTGCCTTCATCATCGTGCTGGTCTCGCTGATCATCCAGGGATGGACCGTCGGGCCGCTGGCGCGCCGTCTCGGCCTTATCGTGCCGGCCCGCCTGGGACCGCTCGACAAGGTCGAATTGGAACTGCCGGGCTCCGCCCATCATGAGCTTCTCGCCTACCGCGTGTCACCTGGCAGCCCGGTGGCGCGCGGCGAACGCATTCCGCGCTGGGCGCGGCCGTCGCTGGTGCTGCGCGACGGACGCTCGATGCGCTTCCAGGATATGGGCCGGCTCGCGGCCGGCGACCATGTCTACATCTTCGTGCCGGACCGCTATCCGCGCCTGCTCGACAAGCTGTTCGCCAGCCGTGCCGTGGTCGATCCCGAGGACGCGGATTTCTTCGGCGCCTTCGCCGTCGATCCGTCACGCCCCGCCGAGGAACTGGAAACCGCCTACGCGCCGGGCCTGACCGAAGCGGAACGCAAGCTCAGCATTGGCGACCTGGTCACTACGCGGCTCGGCGGCCACGCCGAATATGCCGACCGCGTGCTGCTCGGTCCAATCGAGCTGATCGTCCGCGACGTCGACGACAAGGGCAGGATCACCGGCCTTGGCCTGTCCTTTGAGCCGACCGCGCCGGTGGCGCGCGTTCCGGTGTTTCTCAGCGCCGGCGAAATCCGCGACCGCATCGCCGCCTTCATCCGCAACCGGCGCAAGCCGGCCGAGGCGCGGGCGGTCGAGGCGGCGGCCGAGATGGAACCGGTTCCGCAGCCCGTGGTGGAAAAGACAACTGGCGAAGGCTGACCGCTGTCCACCCGAGCCGCGGAACCCTGCCGCGAGGCTGAAGAATGGCTCGGCAACTGGTGTGGCGGGTCCATGTGGTCCGACATCGCCGGAAATGATCCCGATCGGCCGGTTGCGAGGACGTTCGGCCGATCAGTCGCCAATTCTCCGGCGCGCCATAGGGGCGCGCTTAATTGTTGCGGGCCGCTACGAACTGCGCCGCTTGTTTCAGAAGCGCAGCTTGCTCGCCAAAAGGTTCGAGCAACGCATGAGCCTGGTCAACGAGGCCATGGAGCTGGCCCCGCGCCCAGTCCGGTCCGTGCAGCGCGACCAGCGTCGCCTTGCCGGCCGCGGCATCCTTGCCGGTCGCCTTGCCCATCTGATGCGCGTCGGCGGTCAGGTCGAGCAGATCGTCGGCAAGCTGAAAGGCAAGCCCGATCGCCGAGCCGAACTCGGCCAGCCTTTCGCGGTCGCCCGACGGCGCGCCGGCAAGGATAGCGCCCGCTTCGCAGGCAAAGCGGATCAGCGCACCGGTTTTCATCGCCTGAAGCCGGATGATGCCGGCCTCGTCCGGCCGGCTTTGTTCGGCTTCGAGATCGAGCATCTGGCCGCCGACCATGCTTCCCGCCCCGGCGGCGCGGGCCAGTGCCAGCACCAGCGTTGCCCTGCGCTCGGCCGGCAGCATTGTCGCCTCGTCGGCAAGGATGTCGAAGGCAAGTGTCAGCAAGGCGTCGCCCGCAAGAATGGCGGTCGCCTCATCGAAAGCCCTGTGCACGGTCGGCTGGCCGCGGCGCAAATCGTCGTCGTCCATGGCCGGCAGATCGTCATGGATGAGCGAATAGCAGTGCACGCATTCGAGCGCCGCCGCGACGCGCAGCGCCGCCTCGCCGTCGGCTGAAAACAGTGCAGCACTTTCCATGACCAGGAAGGGACGCAGTCGTTTGCCGCCGTTCAGCACGCCATGTCGCATTGCCGCCATCAGGCGTTCGGGCCGCGCGACCTCGCCCGAAAGCGTCCGTCCGTCGAGCAACCGCCTCAGCAGCGCCTCGAGCGGAACTGCCCGGGCAATAAGTGCAGCTTCGAACGCCATTTGGTCGTCTTTCGTCATGGTCGGGAGCGGTAGCCGACACTCAGACATTGCGCAAGAAGCCGAGCGCCATTATGCCGGGGGCAGGGAGTAGCGCGGACTGGGTGGCTTGGCGGAACCGATCGTCGATCACGAAACCGAAGGGTTGGACATGGCGAGACCGAGACGCGGCAGCCGCATCGGTCTTCAACGCTGGGTCCGGCGCGGCATTGCCGTCGCCGTCGTGCTGGCGCTGGTGCCGGTGGTGCTGACCTTCCTGTATCTGCCGTCATTCGTGCATCCGGTGTCGACATTGATGCTGAAGGACCTGGCGACGTTTTCCGGCTACGATCGGCGCTGGGTTTCCATCGACGATGTCGCGCCGGTGCTGGCATATTCGGTCATCATGTCGGAGGACGGGCAATTCTGTTTCCATCGCGGCGTCGATCTGGGCGAGTTGCGCGGCGTCGTCGACGATGCGCTCGCCGGCGAGATGACACGTGGCGCCTCGACCATCACCATGCAGACGGTAAAGAATCTTTATCTATGGTCGCGGCCGTTGGGCTCGGTCCGGAAGGTCGTGGAACTGCCGCTGGCCGTCTATTTCGATGCGGTGCTGTCGAAACGGCGGATCATGGAGATCTACCTCAACATCGCCGAATGGGGACCAGGCATCTACGGCATCGAGGCCGCCGCCCAGCATCATTTCGGCGTCTCGGCAAAACAGCTGTCGCGCCGGCAGGCAGCGCTGCTTGCCGTCACCTTGCCGAATCCGATCGTGCGCAATCCGGCGAAGCCCGGGCCGGGACTGAGACGGCTTGCCGCGTTGATCGAACGGCGCGCCGGCCGCGCCGGCGCCTATGTCGGTTGCCTGCGATAGTGTCAAAAAAAAACACGGCGACGCTGGCCAAAACGCCGTCGGGCGTGTATAGGCACCCGACTTTCTCAGATTCCGGCCCCTGATGTGGCCCTTTCACGAGGGCCGCCGGGGCGTTTTGACCATGTAGTGGAGCATATCCATGGCCGTTCCGAAACGAAAAACCTCTCCGTCGAAGCGCGGCATGCGCCGTTCTGCCGACGCACTGAAGGCCCCGACCTATGTCGAGGACAAGAACTCCGGCGAGATGCGCCGTCCGCACCATATCGACCTGAAGACCGGCATGTATCGCGGTCGCCAGGTTCTGGAGCCTAAGGAAAGCTGAGAGAGCTTTCGACGGTTTATGGGTTGCGAAACGACCGGCCATTGGCCGGTCTTTTTGCGTTTGCGACAACTGATCGTATCAGCCGGGCCTGACATTGTTGTTTCACGCCGTCTTTGTCCGTGTTTATCGGCCGTACGAAAATTCTTGACGGCGAACGCCGGGCGCACTCTACAAAGATCAGTCCAACCGGAGCCGCCACATGTTCGGTGCCATCCCGCTGCTGATCGTGCCTTTCATCCTCTACAATCTCGGGCTTCTGGGAATATTCGGCAGCGGCGACGATCCGTGGGCCACCGAAATGTTTTCGGTCCGGATGATGTCGGGTGGCGTGTTCTCGATGACCCTCGGCGACCTCATCGTGCTGATCGCACTGATCTTCTTGTTCGTCGAAGTGGTGAAGTCGACGCGCACGACAAGTGCCTCGATCATGGACCATCTTTTGTCGACCTTCGTCTTTGTGGCCTATCTGGTCGAGTTCCTGCTGGTGAAGGGCGCCGCCCATTCCGTCTTCTTCACACTGATGGTCATAGCGCTGATCGACGTGCTGGCCGGCTTTTCGGTGTCAATGCGGTCGGCCACCCGCGACATCAATATGAATTAAGGATCCCGGCTCAGCCCGGGTCAGCGGTGAAGCCAGCCGCCTCGAGCCGGCGATGGCTGCCGTTTCATCATTGTCGAACGTGTCGCCGGAAATACCGATGGCGCCGATGATCGTGCCGGCGTTGTCGCGGATCAGCACGCCGCGCGCGCGCGCCCGACACGTCGGAGCCGCCGGCGATCAGATGCGGGCGCTCCTTGGCGAAAGCTTCCACCCGGCGCGGGCCCATGCCGATAGCGAGCGCGCCATAGGCCTTGCCGGCCGACATTTGCGGACGCAGGAACGAGGCGCCGTCCTGACGCTGGAACGCGACCAGATGGGCGCCGGCGTCGAGCACCGAGACGCCAAGCGGCCTGAGCTTGAGCTAGGCACCCTTGGCAAAGGCGGCGGCGTTGATTTCAAGGGCTTTGTCGAGCGTCAGTGCGGTCATGGCCGTCTCCTGAACGCGCCAGTTATCAGCCGTCAGAACAGACTCCGAGTGAACTGTTTCGCGTGCGGAAGGAAGCATGGATTCTGGGAGCGCCGGCCTATTTCTTCTTGGCCCGAGGCTTCTTCACCGGGGCCGGAGGCGCATTGGCCAGGTCTTCCGCTTCCTTGGCGAGGCGCAGCGCCCGCAGCTTGTTGGTCTTGGCTTGGCGAGCGTCGCTCTCGGCGACATATTCCGCCATCGCCTTCTGGCGAACCGTGGCTGCCTCTTCCTGTTTCTTGAAACGCAAATCGGCCCGCGCACGGGCAGTGTCCTTAGAGTTCTCGACCAAGAGCGTTATCCAATCCGTAAATTATCTTCAGTCCCTTGATAGCAGAGCCAGCCCGCAATTGGGAAAATAAGTTGGTCATGGCGCCGGATCGCAGCCAACTCGCTCCGCCTTGCGGGCGACTACCGCATCGTATCCGGCCTGCAAAGTCGCGCGGACGGTGGGTCCAGATGGGCGGGAGACGCACCCAGATGCTCGTGGCGCAACTCGTTCATGAACTTATCCCACATCGGCGGGCCGCCTTTTTCCAGAAGCTCGGCACGGATAGAGAGCTCTTCGCTGACCGGCAGCCAGACGCGGCCCCAGGCGCCGAGATGCGCCAGGATCGGCACCAGCGTAATCGCCATTTCGGTCAGGCTGTAGATCGCCTTTTGCTTGTGGGAGGGATCGTCCGCCTTGGTCAGCATGCCGAGCTCCATCAGCCGCTTCAGCCGGTCGGCGAGGATGTTGGAGGCGATGCCCTCCATCGAGCCGTTGAGCAGTTCGCGAAAGTGGCGTCTGCCGCCGAAGATGATGTCGCGAAGGATGATCAGGCTCCACCGGTCACCGAACACTTCGAGCGACAGGTTGATGGGGCATCCGGACCGACGATCGATGTTCATGCGAATCTCCAAAAACCGGTTGCATTATCGTATCGGTTTTAATATCGTGCAACTGATTGCAAAATGCAATCGGATTGGAAGCCCAAGGAGGAAAGCCATGAAAAACGCCGAACACCCCGAAATCGCATCCCAGACGTTCGGCGATCCGGCCCATCCGGCGGTGTTGTTGATCATGGGCGCGATGGCTTCCATGCTTTGGTGGCCCGAAGCGTTTTGCCGGAAGCTGGCCGGCGAGGGTCGCTTCGTGATCCGCTATGACAATCGCGATACCGGCCGTTCGACCAAATACGCGCCGGGCGAGCCGCCTTATACATTCGACGACATGGTGGACGATGCCGTCCGCGTCCTTGACGACCATGGACTCCGAAAGGCGCACGTGGTCGGCATGTCGATGGGCGGCATGATCGCGCAGCTCGTTGCGTTGAAATACCCGTCGCGTGTCACTTCGCTGACGGTGATCAGCAGCTCGCCCTTGGGCATCGATACGTCGCATTTGCCCGGAACCACCGAGGCCTATAGGAAACATTCGGCCGAAGGCGCGAAGGTCGACTGGTCTGACCGTGGCCAAGCGGTCGATTTCATGGTCAAGGACGCGCATGCGCTCACCGGTGCGGCGCACTCTTTCGACGAGCAGCGAACACGGGCTTTCGTCGAACAGGATTATGACCGGTCCGGCGGTTTTCTAAGTGCGACCAATCATTTCATGCTCAAGAGTGGCGAAGATGGGAGCGGCGAGCACTGGACGGGTCGGCTGCGCAAGATGAAAATCCCGCTCCTCGTTATCCACGGCACCGACGATCCCATCTTTCCAGTCGAGCATGGCGCCGCTCTTGCCGACGCGGTCGCCGGTGCAAGGCTGCTCCGGATCGAGGGCGGCGGCCACGAGCTGCATCCCGACGACTGGGCCGCGATCATCGATGCCATCGTCACCCACAGCCGGGCCACGTACCAGCGGGCCGAACCTTGACACCGGATGCCCGCGAGACGAAGCACCAAAGATAGGAGCAAAAATGTCCCTGATTATGCACCTTCATCCACTGGCCTCCTTCTGCTGGAAGCCGCTGATCGCGCTCTATGAGAACGGCACGCCATTCACATCCGTCGTTGTCGATCTCGGCAATGAACAATCGCGCGCGGCGTTTCTGAAATTGTGGCCGCTCGGCAAGATGCCGGTGCTGCGCGATGAAGCGCTTGACCGGACCGTGCCGGAATCGACGATCGTCATCGAATATCTCAACGCGTATTATCCTGGGCCGGTCGAACTGATCCCCGCCGATCTCGATCTCGCTCGCCAGACCCGGCTCGCCGACCGCTTCTATGACTTCTACGTCCAGGAACCGATGCAGAAGATCGTTGGCGACCGGCTGCGGCCGGAGGGCAAGACCGATCCGTTCGGCGTCGAGCAGGCCCGCGCCCAGCTGCGCAGCTCCTACGCCATCATTGAACAGGACATGCGGTCGAGGACATGGACGGTGGGTGCGAGCTTCACCATGGCCGACTGCGCTGCCGCCCCCGCGCTGTTCTACGCCAACAAGGTCGAGCCGTTCGGAGACGAATATCCTGCGGTCAGGCGCTATCACGACCGGTTGCTGCAACGCCCCTCGGTTGCCCGTGTGATCGAGGAAGCGCAGCCGTATTTCAAGCTCTTCCCCTACAACAATGGCTAGAGTGGTTCATCGTTCACGGAAACGCCGAACCGCTCTATCTCTTTGTTTTTGCGCAATTCCGGACGGAAAGCCGTTCACACTTCCTGGAATTGCTTGTCTTATGACTTTCGCTGCCGAATGGGTCAGAAAGGAACGCTGAGAGAGG
>NZ_JAMYME010000034.1:0-67356 GCF_040318345.1 Mesorhizobium sp. M1169
GAAGCGGCGCCGTGGACAGCGCAACAGCACGTCCGGCGATATCATCGCGGCCGTCCGCCAACTGGTGCTCATCGCCAATGATGATCTGATTGCTGGCATCCTCAACCGCAATGGACTGGTGACCGGCCACGGCAATCGATGGACACGCGAACGGGTCACCGCGCACAGGTCGCATCATAAGATCCCTGTCTTCCGGCCAGCGGCGGACGGCAAAGAGCCATGGCTTAACCTGAACAAGGCGGCGCGCCTTCTCGGCGTTGCACCGAAGACCCTCAGGCTCGCCGCCGAGGCGGGCGAGATCGAAGGCGTTCATCCTCTGCCGGATGGTCCATGGGTCTTCAGCCGATCAACGCTTGGCGAACCTGCGGCACAGCGCATCGTTCATCGCGCGCGGCAAAACCCAAAATACCCCACGGGATCGCATCCAGATCAGCAAAACCTATTCACTTCAACGACATAGACAGATGGGTGTTATGAAACAGGATTGTAGTCGGCGCGTCACAGGGCGATGGCGACGCGTGCCTGAGCCAGCGACTGGTGTGACGAGGGTATCGGCGAGAACGTGGAAGGTCGGTTAGCCACAGCTTTGTGGCGGCGACCTCACGTGCCGATCGTTGATTGAGGATTTTGGTGATTGCGGGCGGATGTCCTAAGGCTCCTAGGTCATCATCGTCCGTGGCAACTTCGCGAAGCGGCTTGTAAAACATGCCCAGTGCTCTTTTGCCGCGCGTTGGATAGTCCTACGCAGCACTTTGGCGAGCGCGCCGCCACGCAGTCAATCGACACACGACGGTCGGGCGAACGCGACACAAAGTGCACTGTCACCGAAATTCCGGAGGACTAACGTCTGCCCTTAGGTCTAGGCTTCGTGATTTCGATTCAACGGCCCGCGAGCGACTAGTTTGAGCAAGCCTCAACGCGGGGCCACTCGATGTCGGCTCCTTGCCGCAATCACGCTGTTCCGACAGGCCGCGCCATGCGGCAAGTTTCTATCCAACCAAGCCGTTTGACCCACGCTGGCAGCTGCCGAGTAGGCGAAGTCCGCATCGCCTCGATCGCGCCACTTTCCGACCTCACCACCTCTAAGCGTGAACGTCTGGTGTGATGCCCGATGCGCACGTTCGTAGGCATCTCACTGTTACATCGCGGTGACAAAAGCACCGCCACGGTGGCGTCAACCGGTTACCAAGGGCAGTAAATATCTCCGGCCTTCTGGGAGTGGCGTGTCAGCGTCCCCAGAGGCTGCGTGGGCGTGTCGCCGGTTGGCTGTTAGCGCGGCGACTGGATCGCTCCACGCCTCGCAAGCGGGATAGCGAAATCTCGTGAAGGCAAGGTCGAGCTGCGTTTTCCGTTCTCTATCGGCGACGGGCGACGGTTGGGAGAGATGGATACCATGCACACGGGGAGTCAGGAAGTTGGCAGGACATGGACGCGGGGCGGCCCGCGTGCAGGCGCTTGGCCGAGCGGTGCAATGACCACGCAGCGCCACCTCGCAGCGATCATGGTGTGCGACGTCGTCGGCTATTCGCGCCTGACGGAGCGCGACGAGCGCGGCACGCTCGAGCGGCTGAAGATCTACCGCAAGGACCTCCTCGCACCGCTGGTCTCTGAGCACCGGGGTCGGATCGTCAAGCTCACCGGCGACGGCATGCTGTGTGAGTTCGCGAGCGTCGTCAACGCGGTGGCCTCGGCGATGGCGATCCAGCAGGCCCTGGCAGAACACGAGGCGGAGATGCCCGAGGAAGAGCGGATTCGCTTCCGCATCGGCGTCAATCTCGGCGACGTGGTCTGCGAGGAGGACGGCGACCTCTACGGCGACGGGGTCAACATCGCAGCCCGCCTCGACAGCATCGCCGACCCCGGCACCGTGGTCGTCTCAGGCACCGCCTACGACCACCTTCAGGGCAAGCTCGACTGCGGCTTCACGCCACTCGGCAATCTGCGCCTCAAGAACATCGAGCGGCCGGTGCGCGCCTACCGCGTCGAGACCGACGCGGGCGCCTCGGTGGCTGCATCGCCTCCGCTGCCCGCGAAACCCTCGATCGCGGTTCTGCCTTTTACCAACATGAGCGGCGATCCCGACCAGGAATACTTCGCCGACGGGCTGGTGGAGGACATCATCACGGGATTGAGCCGGGTGAACTCCTTCTTCGTGATCGCCCGCAACTCGTCCTTCACCTACAAGGGCCGGGCGGTGGACCTGCGCCAGGTCGGGCGCGAGCTGGGCGTCCGCTACGTGCTCGAAGGCAGCATCCGCAGAGCAGGATCGCGGGTGCGCATCAGTGGGCAGTTGGTGGACGCGATCAGCGGACACCATGTCTGGGCCGACCGCTTCGAGGGCGACGTGAGCGACATCTTCGACCTGCAGGACAAGGTGACCGAGAGCGTCGTCGGCGCTGTCGAACCGAGCATCCGGCTGCAGGAGATCAAGCAGGCGCGCATGAAGCCGACCGACTACATCGGTGCCTACGACCTCTACCTTCGTGCGCTGCCGCGCTTCTACAGCATGACGCGCGAAGGCTTCGCCGACGTGCGCCGGCTCACCAACGAGGCGCTCAGCATCGACCCAGACTTCACCCTGGCGAAGGCACTCGGTGCCTATATCCGCAGCCTGTCGGTGAGTCAGTGCTGGCACGAGCCCGACGATATCCGCGTCGCCGTGCGCATGGCCCGCGAGGTGCTGGCGGACGCGCGAGACGACCCGACAAGCTTGCGTTTCGCCGCGCAGGTGATCGCCTACAGCGCCAAGGATTACGAGACGGCGCTGGACACGATCGAAAGGTCCCTGCTCCTCAACCCCAATTCGGCGCAGGGCCATACGGGCAGCGGCTGGGTGAACGCCCATTCCGGCCACGCCCTCGTCGCGATCGAGCACTTCCACAGGGCGATGCGGCTGAGTCCGGTCGACCCCGAGAAGGGCATCGCGCTCTCCGGCATCGGGATGACCTACCTGATGCTCGAACGCTACGAGGAAGCGCTGGCTTGGGGAGAACGAGCGCTGCGCGAGATGCCGAATTACGGCTCCTCGCACCGGGTGGTGATCATGGCGCTGGTCAAACTCAACCGGCCGGACGAAGCGCAGGCGGCGGCGCGGCGGCTGATGGAGGCGTTCCCGACCTACACGCTCGGCCTGCAGAGGCAGATCAACCCGTGGCGGGACAAGGTGTTCGCCGAGCACTACGTCGAAGCGTTGGGTATTGCCGGCGTGCCGGAGTGATCGTCGCGGCTGCAAAGGTGCCCTCTCCTGCGCGTCACGTCCGGCCAGGCGACGCGCCCCTTGATCCCGCGCCGCTTCTGGAAGGATAGTTCTCTGGCCGGCTTGTCCGAGGACCGAGCCCGTAGAGCAGCTGTGAACAGCCGGCGAGCTCTCTGTTGGGTTCGCGTCGAACTTCCGGTTTCCACCATACCGATATTGTTCAAAATAGTCCGCGTCGCGGTCGCCCGTGGCACTTTCGTAGGATGGCGTTTCGTAGAGACCCCAAAATTGAATCCTGATTCCATGCAATGCGCCAGGGTGAACTGGATTCTAAGATCGGTGGCGATTTGCGGTGCGCCGGACTTTTTCAACAGTATCCACCCAGCCAGTCCTTCGCCGTCGATTTCGGTCGTTCGGCAGCTTAGGGTTCTTGAACGAATGGACGCGCTCAAAGCGACTTTCATGGCGCTCATTCAAGCTGCCTTTCGCGCATCGGCCGGAGTCAACCTTGGCGGAAATTCGAACCAAGACACTACCGCCGCGGTGCGTCCGTCTGGCGGACGCGGGTAACGCCGAAGCATTTTCGTCGCCGCCTATCTGTTGGTGTAGATCGGCCCCCGCGTCGTCACGCCGGGAAAAGACGATGCGCCGAGGTTTTGGAAGTTCTTCGATGCACAGCGAAATCGCTTGCAGTTCTGCGAAGCGATTCGCAATTATTGCCGCAATCCACGTCCCACCTGGAGGCTCCCATGGCCGAGGTCCTGCTGTTCGCCACGCACAAGGGTTGACTCCCGGCGTGCGCGCGTTCGCTGACGACCTGCGGGCAGCCGGGTACACCGTGCATACGCCGGACCTGTTCGACGGACGCACATTCCAGAGTATTGACGAGGGTCTCGCCTACATCGGTGAGATCGGGTTCGACGACATGCGGGAGCGCGGCGTCCGCGTCGCCGGCGAACTGACCCCCGAGCTCGTTTACGCCGGATTCTCGTTCGGCGTACTGCCGGCGCAGAAGCTCACACAGACACGATCCGGTGCCTGCGGAGCCCTGCTCTTCCACTCCTGTCTGCCGATTAGCGGCGAGTGGGCCTTCGGACCCTGGCCGGACGGCGTCCCGGTCCAGATCCACGGTATGGATAACGACCCGATCTCCATCGGCGAGGGCGACGCCGCTCGCGAGATCGTGGAGAAGGTCGAGGACGCGGAGCTGTTCCTCTATCCCGGCGACCAGCACTACTTCGCCGACAGCTCGCTCCCCTCCTACGACGCGGCTGCCAGCGCACTGCTCACGCGGCGGGTGCTCGAGTTCCTGGACCGTGTCTAACCATGTCGGCGAGGGCCTTATTGAGTGCGGTCGTCCCGTCCATCGGGAGGAGCAAGGAGCGCCACATGCAGTCATCAAAGGCTGTATTTCAAAATGACCGAATCGGGGCCGCAAGCAGATCGGCAGCTTTCGAGCATCCCGTTGGCAAAAGCAGTCATTCAGCTCACGACCCCAGGCGGATGCTCGTTCGCCCTTGGCCGAATCGCGCCCCTGACCCATTCCAGACATCCGTCGGATCCTAGACCGAACATGTAGCTTGGAACTCAAAGGGAGCCACCGAGCCGATACGACCGGACTAGGAAGCCAATTGACCACAATACTTGCCTGATATGCTGCCCCGGTTGCGCGCTCCAGAACGATCACTCGTCGAGCCAGTATTGGCGGGAACAGCCGAACTGGCGCGACGCGACAGATTGGCGCTTGGCGACAAATGCCGTTGCGGAGAGACTCCGGGGCGAGTTGTTCGCTTTCGCACCAGGCACGATCGTGTAACCCTGATCGACCAGTTGCAATTTCAGCTCCCAGAGATGCCGTTTGAAGCCGTTCTCGATTTGGCTCCGAGGATAGCGCCATCCATTCCTGCACGCTCGGATGAGAATATCGGAATACAATTCCGCACTAACCGCTCTCGTGGCATCTTCGGAAATCAGCTTGCCACCAGATTGCATGCCTTCGGACAAGCATGGTCCAGCCGACAAAGGCAGCACCAGCATTGCGGCAAAGATTGAGGACTTTGTCATGGATACCTCCTGTTACAGAATGGATTGGGGGCTCTGCGACCCTACGAAACCGTATCGACAGGAAAGCCTAGAATTGCTGGCGGTCGGATGGCATCGTGCAAATGCTGTGTTTTCGGGATCGCATCTGTAGTATTTTGCCGTGCCGGGTCGGCCACAACTCGTAGCGGATCGGAGACTTGAAGCGATGCTTCGCGCCGTAAGCAATCCTCTGACCAGTCTGTCGGACCGGGAGCGGGTGGTCGCTGCAAAATTCGCCGAGGGGATGACCTATCGTGAAATCGGCGAGACGCTCTTCATAGCGCCGACTACCGTTCGGACCCATCTGTCGGCCATCTATCGGAAACTCGATATTCGCAACAAAGTGGCGCTTGCAACCTTGCTTGCCAACCAACACGAGCAAGACACGGGCCAGGCACCATCCGGTGGCCTTTCGGTAGAGGGCTCAGGGCCAACAGTCGTTGCGGTTCTCCCTTTCGACAATCTGAGCGCGGACGAAGCATGGAACCGCTTGGCCGATGGCTTGTCGGCGGACATCATGGTCGACCTCGCTCGCTACCCCGACCTTGCGGTCATCGCCCGCCAGACCATGCTCTCGTACAAGGGACGGCGCGATGACGTGCGATCCATCGGGCGGGAACTGAATGCGGATTATCTACTTGAGGGGACCTTGCAGGCGGCAGCGCAGCAGCTGCGGATCTGCGTCCAACTCGTCGACGCGCGCACTGGAGTCGATTTGTGGACGGCCCGCTATGATCGATCTGCGGAAGACCTGTTTGCGATGCAGGACATAGTCACCGAAAACGTCGTCAATGTCCTTGCTAGCTGTTGCGGCAAGCTCGCAAAACTTCGACGTGATGTTGTCCGTCGAAAACACCCCGCCAGCCTTCGTGCCTATGACTACTATCTGCTCGGCGTCGAGCAGCACAATTTGTACACGCACGCTTCGAATGCGGAAGCGGTGCGGCTTCTGACGCGTGCCATCGAGCTGGACCCGGATCTTGCCAGAGCCTGGACAGTCTTGGGGCTGGCGCATGCCGTCGCCGCCATCAATGCGTTTACCAATGACCCTTCCGCCGCAAAGGAGCGCTGGAAACTGTGCCTCGAACGAGCTTTGGCGCTCGACGCGGGTGATACCCATGCGCGCATATGTCTAGCCGAGCTTCGAGCCTTGCAGGGCGATCTCGTTGCCACAGCAAGAGAACATGATCTTGCCTTGGCGGCCGCCCCGCACGATGCCGATACCCTTGCCTTGCTTGCCGGAGGAAAGGCATTCGTGACAGGCGACCCGCAGGAAGGATATGAACTGGCGAAGCGCGCGATCCGTCTCAATCCACATGTTTCCTGGTACTATAGCATGCTGGGCCGGTCGAGCTTCGTTGTAGGTCTCCACAGGGAGTGCCTGACCGCGTTCAGCCAAGCTCCGCCGGACTCGCCTGCAACGCTGCTGTTCCAAGCCATGGCGCACGCCATGCTCGGCGAAACACCTCAGGCAATAAAGATTGCCAACCGGTTGGCGAGAGAATTTCCAGACATTTCGGCCGAAGGATTTATCGGCTCCTATCCAGTCACCAGTCCTCCTGCAATTGCCGCGATCCGGGAGGGCGCCCGCCGCGCGGGGCTGGCCTAGCTTCAATTGAGATACCATTGCGGAGCCCTCGGCGCGACCAAGCGAGTCTTAGCGACAATGTTGATTGCCTATGGCGTCGTAGACGCTGTCGGCTACGCGCAGGCGCAGTATCCGCTCACCATCATTGCACCAGTCTCTGGTCAAACTGTTGATGGGACGCTCTCCTTTTCCGGGACGGCTTCCGTCAACAGCATTACACGGCTCGGAACCATTAGCGGACAGACCAATGCCGGGGTCGAATGCCGAGGGACGGCTACCGTCAATATTGCGTTCTCGCATGGAGAAGGAACGATCGTTTGCGGGCAACTCTCGTCCCGGTTCGTGTTCTCGCTGACCAGCAGACAACCCCCGGCTGGCACAGGAACGGGAACCCTTTCCGACGGGCGCAAGGTCATGTTGAGAATAGGACAATGACCACAATCGACAGCCCTTCTGTCGAGAAGTGGCGAGCTGAAAACATTGATGTACGTGGGCTCGACTATTAGTCTTGCCAAAGCCGATGGAAGCCGAGTCGGTCGATGACTTCGGACGCGGAAAACGGGAGCCTGCGAGGGCCCCGTCGTAGCGGATTAATGGGTGGGCAACGCCGTCTCACGGCGCACGTTGCTTTCGCCCGTTCGGCCCAGTGGCCGAGCAGCGTTGACTGCGGATCATCGCACGGATGGATTGGAATGACTAGAACGAGGCCGACAGCGGAATGGCGGCTTCTGGCGTCCGAAGAATGATAGCGGACGTTCAGCCGGGTGGGACCAAGATCTGAAGCCGCTCCGCCTCAATCATAAAGCGGCCGAATTCAGCCTGTAAAAGCTGCTTGGAAAGTTTGGTTCTGACTATTTGGCGATCTCCGTTGAAGGGGTTAGCCGCAACAAAGGATTAAGCGCTAATCTGCCCCATCAACAATGATGGCATTGCAAGTCATGCTCTGCAGGCGAAGCGGTAGGATTGCCTGATAGCCCGGCGACCCATACCAGGCTTCGGCAGCCGACCGAGAAGGAATATGGCTGTGTCCGCGATCTGGCGCTTCCGGCAGCACGATATGATCGGCATGGCCGCCTACCTGCTGATGGCCATTCTAGCGGTCGTGGTGCTGGTGCCCGGATAGCCCGCTGCCGGGGGTGACACAGGGCGCCTCGCGCGACTTCGACTCGCGCATAAGCCGGACACCCTATGGCTCCGCTGCGCCAAATGTATTAGACTGATCTCATATACGTCCATCCGCGGGCGAGCGCGCCCGGAGGGTTAGACGATGACGGTCTACAGGCGATTGTTGCTGGCGAGGGCCTTCCCGATCCGGGTCAGGCTTTTCGAAACCGGTTGGCTTCGGCTTGTCAGTCGGGCTCTGGTCGTTGCTTTCATTTCTTGGTTTGCCGTCGGTGCGGTGACGGCCGGGCCGCTCAACGACGCTGCTCGGGAGGGCGACGCCGGAAAGGTTGCCGAACTCCTGGCACAAGGCGCCAATGTGAACGATCGCGACGAGAGCCGTCAGACCCCGCTGATCGATGCGGCGCTTGCCGGCAAGACCGAGGTCGCCATTGCGTTGATCGGGGCCAAGGCGGACATCGAAGCCCGCAACGATCGCGGCTTCACCGCGCTACATGCGGCAGCCTACTCAGGAAGCCTGGACATCGCAAAATTGCTGCTCGACCACGGGGCCGAGGTCGACGCGTTGAGCACGCACAAGATCACGCCGCTGCATGTGGCAGCAGAAGAGAACCAGACGGCCATCGCGGAGCTGTTGATCTCGCACGGCGCACAGGTCGAGGCAATCCAGGAATACGGGTACACGCCTCTCAGCCGCGCGACATTCTATCAGAGCACCGACGTGATGGTTTTGCTCAAGAAGCACGGCGCAAAATGCCAACCCAAGGAAACGATGGGGTCGTCGTACAAGGTGTGCATCGCCCTCGGCAACTGACATCGAGAAAGGCTACTGGAGGAGAACATGACAGAGAACCGTTCCAGAACGTTTGACAGTTTGCTATGCGCGGGAGTAGCCGCCGCCTCCCTCCTCCTCTTCGGCACCGGTGGATCCCACGCCGGCGACGGAGTGAACACCGGATACTTCGGCAATGTCGCCATCCTGGGTTATGATCCGGTAGCATATTTCACCGACGGTCGCGCGACGATGGGTTCGCCCAAGATCTCGAGGAAGTGGCTCGGAGCAACGTGGTACTTCGCCAGCGTCCAACACCGGGATGCCTTTGTTTCCGAGCCGGTGCGCTATGCCCCTCAGTTCGGCGGCTTCTGCACCGGGGGAATGTCAGTTAAGGAGGCATCCGCGAACCTTGACCCGGAAGCCTTCCGCATCGTCAATGGCAAGCTCTTCCTGTTCTCCGGAAAGGAGGGCCTGGAGGAAGACTTCGATGCCAACCCGGCGCCTGTCATTGCGAAAGGGGAAGCCGAATGGCCCGCAGTGGAGGCGAAGGAATTCGAGGCTAGAGCGGCCGCCAACTAGCTCCGGCGCGATGTCGTGAGCCCGCAAGTTGAATGGCGCCCGTCACGGAGACACCGAGAAATACCAGACTGTGACGGAGTCCGGCCAAGCGTACTCGTCCTGCGTATCGCTGCTCCCTTGGGGATTGCGATAGACCGGGGCGCAGAACTTGCGGCCGAGCAAGGTCGCGGTGGATTGCGTGCAGAAGAGGTCGCCATCCACGCTGGACGTGCCGGTGATGATGCTGCTTTGCGAGCTCAGTGCGACATCTCCATTTGCACTCAGCTCCATGACGAACGCTGCGCCATTGTGTTGATGTCCTACCCATGTCCGATCGCCCGTTAGGGCTCGGATCGCGGCGCCGCCCAGGCGGTCCTCCTCCCGCCCGCGAAAATCGAAGCTCCGCTCGGGAATCCCCGCGGCGCGAAGGGCGCCCAGCCGGTGATCGAGGTCCTCTTGCCGCCGATGGTGGGCGTAAACGACACGATAACCAGCGAGGTTCTGTTCGGGTATCTCTTTCAGGATTGCTGCAGCCGCATCGTGCGCCTCGGCCATGCGGCCAAGCCGCGCATTTGCCATGGCCAGCGTTTCGAGACCAAGGTCGCTGCGCTCTCCCGGCTGGACCTTGCTCAGCGCCTGCAAAGCCTTCTCGTACTGATGGTTCATGTAGAGCACGAAGCCGTAATAGTCGAAGACCTGAGCGCGCGGCTTGGGATCGAGCCGCAACACGCGTTCCATCGCTGCCAGCGCCTCCAGGTTCTGTCCTGCGTAGGTCAGCACGATCGCCCGATTGAGCTCCGCCTCCGCGCCGTTCGGGTCCAGCGCGACGGCTTTCTGGACCGACGCGATCGCCTGGTCCCATTCGCCGTCCAGCATCTGCAGGATGCCGAGCACGGCATAGGCGCGCGCAGATTGCGGATTGAGCTCCAGCGCCCGCCCTGCCGCTTCGTAGGAGCGCTGGCGAGCGACGGCGCTGAGCATGAGCACCTGGTAGTCGAAGCCGAGCACGTCCACCGTGGCGCGGGCATAGCCCGAGTAAGCATCTGCAAACGTAGGATCGAGCTTGATCGCCTTTTGATACAGGGACAGGGTCTCTCCGAGAGACCTGTTGTCGACCACATAAACCTTCTGCTCGGCTCGGGTGTAGAAATCGTATGCCTCCAGGCTTCGCGTGGGGAGGCGAGCAATCTGCGCTCGTTCGCCTTCCGTCAGACGCACCGAAAGTGCCTCAACGATACGCCCGATCACTTCGTCTTGAAGTGCAAATATCCTGGAGTAGTCGCGGTCGTATCGCTCGGCCCAGATGTTGCTCCCCGTTTGGGCATCGATGAGCTGGACATTGATGCGGACTAGATCTTCCTCCCGCCGGACGCTGCCCTCGACCACGTAACGGACGTTCAACTGCGCAGCGATCTCGTCGACGTCGAGGGATCGATCCTTGAAGGAGAACGCGGAGTTGCGTGCGATGACGAGGAGCCCCGAGATCTTCGAGAGATCGGTGATGAGATCGTCTGCGAGCCCTTCCGCAAAATAATCCTGGCCTGCCTTCTCGCTAAGATCGGTAAACGGTAGCACGGCGATGGAGGGCTTGCCGACCGACGAACCGACCGGGGTGGAACCATGACCGGGCAGCAGGGCAATCGCTTGCGGCCAGAGAATCACCGCAATCCCCGCTATCAGAGCCAGAACGAGCACCGTGGCGCCGATCACAGGCCATCGCCGAGAGCGCGACTTATTGGCTCCTGCGGTCGGTTCCAGCAGAACCCGATAGGCGCGGACCCGCTCTGGAATGTTCTTGAGACGCTGTTCGCCGAGTGACTTGAAGGTCAGGCCGAGCTTGTTGTGAGCCTGATCGTAGGCCGTTCCCGAGATGACGATGCCGCCAGGATCGCTCAGTCCTTCCAGCCGGGCCGCGATGTTGACGCCGTCGCCGTAGAAGTCGTCCTTGTCGGGGATCACGTCACCAAGGTTGATCCCGATGCGGAACACGATCCGGGTATCTTCGGGAAGACCGAGGTTCTGCTGCGCGGTGACCCGTTGGATTTCGACGGCGCAGGCTACCGCATCGACGACGCTCTCGAACGCGACCAGAGCACCGTCGCCCATGAGCTTGACGATGCGGCCATGGTACCCTTCGATCGACGGTTCGATGAGTTCGCGCCGGAGCGCCTTGAGCCGCGAGAGGGTGCCCGTCTCGTCCAGCCCCATCAGCCGGCTGTACCCCACCACGTCGGCGGCGAGGATAGCGACCAGCTTCCGTTCGAGATGTTGAACCTGTTCCACTGGGCATGACTATAGGGAAAGCTCCATGGCAAGACCATATGCGCGGCCAAGGAGCCGGAACCTGGGATGCTGCATGTCGAGCACTGAAGTCTTTGAAACCGCCCAGTGCGGGAAACCTTTGCGCCAAATCGTGTACCACACAGGTTTTGTGCGGCATTGCAGGGATCGCGAACGCGGATCCGATATCGCCGATCTCAAGCAGGCCCGCGTCAGACCGCTGATCCTGCGGCGGATTGATCCGCTAGACGCCTGCCAGTATTGGGAAGACCCTCACCCTGGCATACAGCTCGTTGGTCAGGATGCCGTATCGCGCCGCAGTGGAGCCAGAGCTGTCTTGCCAGCGGCAAGGCCCGCAGCGGGTCCGAGAGCGAAATGGCGGCTTCGGTCTGCGAATCTTCAGGAGCGGACATTCAGGTTGGTGTAGGCACGTCCTGGCGTGACCCAATTGGGACATCCTGCCCATTTTTGAGCAGCGCCTATCACACTGCTTCCTTTGGCTGCCTATGCCTCTGCTAATGTGCAGACAGCGGTTAGCTAGAATGGTCGCCTGCGTTCCAAGTTCGATATGCCGTGTACCTTTCAGCGGGTTGCGCATCTTGGTAACTCTCTCTTGATGCGAACAAGTCTGAAGGAGATCCGATCAGATGGTTCTGGCCATGGCTGATGACCAGATCCGACACGGCCTGCGCTGGTCGTCTGGGAACACGCGCGCCGGCCTGAGCGTGGCCGTGTTCTCCTTTGCGAGTGTTTGTCGCTATCCTGGGCAGTCGGGAACGTCGCTCCCGCCGGGCAAGAAGAAGCGCCGGCGCTCGCATGGTGTGAGCTGGCGCGGCACGACGGTTTTTGCATAGTCGATGAGATCGTTGGATGTCGGAAACGCTCGGATTATGCGCACCCGTTCATCGCCTGAAACGACGGCGATCGCCGTGCCCTTCGAATTCATCGCGGCGCGGGTCACCTTCGGTCGATTGAGCTTATCCTGACGCTCGGAAATCGTTGCTATCTCACGGCCAGACGCCGTAGCCCAAACCCTGACTGTCCGATCCTGCGATGATGTCGTAACGATATAGATGCCGTTCGGACTGAATCGCGCGCTCTCTACGGCGCCTCGGTGGCCTTTGAGGACTGCCTTTCTGGTTCCATCAGCAACGTTCCAGATGCGGGCGGTGCTGTCACGCGAGGCAGTCAACAACGACTGACCGTCAGGGCTGAAAGCCACATCAGTCAGGGGTTCGTCATGCCCCTGTAGCACCTGGACAGTACTTCCATCCTTAAGCGACCAAATGCGCGCGGTCTGGTCCAGCGAACCGGTTGCGACGAGCAAACCATTCTGACTGAAGGCGGCACTGGTAATGCCGTTCCGATGCCCCACGAAAGTGCGAACCTCGGTCCCATCGGTCCGCAACAGATGCACAATATTGTCGCTGGTCGCTGTGAGAACGAGCCGCCCATCAGGGCTAAAGACAGCATTCGGCAAAGTGGCACTCGTTTTGAGGGTGGCCGTCTCGCCATCGCTGCCCCACAGCTGTGCCACCCCTGCAAGCGATGCGCATCCAACGAGCTTTCCATCGGGGCTGAACTGAACACTCGCGACCGCGGCGCGTCCCATTTCGAGCCGCCTGAGTTGCCGCCCGCTGTCAACGTCCCAAATCAGAATCTCGCCGCTGAGGGTCGCAGTGGCGAGGCGATGGCCATCCGGACTGAACGCCGTCGCCTGAAGCGGCTCATGCGTTTCAAGCTCAGCCGTCTCATGGGCGCCGGCGACATCCCACAGATGCGCGAGGCTGTCTCCGCCTCCGGTAACAAGGTGTATGTTGTCGGGGCTGAAGACAGCAAAGTTGGGGGAATACTTGTGAAGCAGCTCATCTGTGAGAATCCCGTCGATGTCCCAGAGCCGAGCCGTACCATCGTGCGACGCCGTGAGTAAGGTGTTGTCGACGGGGCTAAACTCAACATGCTCTACCAAGGCATGGTGGCCGCTCAAAGAAGTAAGAAGCGAAGCGTTCTCCACGTCCCAAACACGCACCCCACCGTCCATTGATGCGGTAGCCAGGAGCTTGTCGTCATGACTGAATGCGCTGTTCACTTCCTGATCATTCGTGTGCGGCGTAACATCCGTCAATCTTAGCCCAGGTGTCTCTTCTCCAAGCACATTGCGCAACTTCCCGGTTACGCCATCCCAGAGCCGTGCGGTGCCATCGATCGACACCGTCGTGGCGAGGCGGCCGTCGTGGCTGAAGGTCCCGCTGTGGGTGTCGCTCTTGTGACCGCCGAGAGCAGCAATCTCGGTGCCCTTCGTTACGTCCCAAAGGCCTGAAGTTTCAGCGTACGTATAAGGCGACCACGAAGTCACGAGGAGCCTGTTCCCGTTCGGACTAAAAACGACCTCATCTGGCCAGTTTGGAATTCGCCAGTTTTTGATCTGCTCTCCGGTCTCGGTAATCCAGATCCCAACAGTGCGACTATTACCTTGTCCGGCCGCGAAGCTGTACCCATCGGGACTGAAGTCCGCGAACGACGTTCCACCACCCTTCAAGGTCAGGATATTCGCACCGTTTCTAGCATCCCAGATCGACATGGCATGGTTGTTGTCGTCAGATGCAGTGAGCACTCGCGTGCCGTCTGGGCTGAACTTGGCAGTTGGAAAGCCACCGGGCTGCTGAACAACAAAAAGCTGCGCTCCCGACTTGGCATCCCATACGCGCACCGTGCTGTCACGAGCGGCAGTAACGACGCGGTTTCCGTCGGGGCTAAAAGAAGCTCTTTCGAGGGCCCCTTCGTGCCCCTTCAAAACGGCTATTGCCGACCCGTCCGACACGTTCCAGATGCGAGCGGTCTTATCGTAGGATGCCGTAACAATGCGATCGCCCTTTGGGCTGAAGGCGACCCAGGTTGCACCAGCATCATGGCGAAATATCCTGAGTTGACGGTGCGCCAGCAGAGCGTTGTAGAGAGCAGCCTCGGCTTCGACCAGGCGTTGTCCGGGTGGAGTGTCTTTCGGCCGCAACGCCTCCAGCGCAAGAAGGATGGCGGCCTCGATGTCGCCGCTCGCCGCGGTCTGCTGCGAGAGAAATGCCAGGGCAAGGGACTGACTGCGGAGGGCCTCGTCACGTGCCTCGATGGCCTTCTGCCGCGCCTCCAGCGCCTGCCCCTCTGCGGTTCTCGCCTGGTCCGCGCTGTTTTTTGCCTCGACGGCTTGCCGCTCCGCCTCGCGCTGTCCGAGGAACCCTGCGACAGCACCGACGCCTGCGATTGCCGCGAGTAGAATTGCAGCGACCGCCGCGTAGCGTGTTCGGCGGGCAAGCAGTGTCGCAGCAGCAGCTTCGGCCTCCATTCGCGCTCGTTCTGCGTTCTGCTCTCTTTTGACGTTCTCCCTAACCGCGAGCGAGGACGCCTGAATATAGTCCGCGGTAGGGCCGTCGATTTCATCTCGCCTCGACAAAAGCAGTTCCTCTGCCTCGACGAGTCGCTTGCCCGCAGGGAGCAAAAGATCCGGGTTCCTCTTGTCGGAATGCCATCGCCGGCCATCCGTCTGGACGCGGGCGCGGGTTTCAAGGAACTCCCTATTGGCATTGACGAGGTTCAGTGCCCTCGGCCAGCGGGTCAATAGGGACTCGTGTGCGACGCGAACGACGGCACGTCCCTCCGCATCCTCGTCGCTGACCAGCAGCCGGGCGGCGATCAATGCGTCGACCAGCTCCGCTTGGGCGGGCGTGCCCGCGACGTCGGTTGCCAGAGCCGGGACCGCAGCTATTGACTCGTCGCCGAGGCGCACTGTGGTCAGAGATCTGAGAACCGCCGGCAGCGTGTCCTGCACATGTGCCGGAAGTGCATCGGCCACTTCGTCGGCGCGCCGAGCGATCGCACCTTCGAGGCCACCCAGCGCACGATAGGCGGCAAAAGTGAGGATCCGCCGATCCCGACAAGCATCGTGCAGCGCATCGAGCACGAACTCGAGAAGCGGCAGCGATTCCGGATCGGCCCCCGCAGCTGCCTGGAGCACATCATCGAGACGGCCTTGGTCGGCTGTCTCCTCGAAGCGAAGACCCGCAGCTCGCGCTGGCTCGCGGATGATCTGCGCAATCTCCGCACCGGTCGGCGGCAGTAGCTCGTAACTGCCCAAGCCGTCCTTGAGGGCCGAAAAGCCCGCAACTTCGCCGCAGCGGTGAAAGAAGTCAGCCCGAATTGTCGCGATCACCCATACAAGGCCACTAGTGGCGAGCGAAGCGAGCAGCCGAATGAATGCCTCGCGCGCCGGCCCCGTTTGTGTAGTGAACAACTCCTCCATCTGGTCTACAGCGAGGACCAAGCGTGCTTGCGCGGCGGAGACGTTCGCAGCAGCGGCGGCTTTGGCAAGCGCGGCGCGGATCAGCGCCGGAACTCGGTCGGGCGCGCCGCGAATGAGCTCCGCCAGCTCGGCGGCTGTTCTCTCGTTCGCGAGCTCTGGCAGGGCACTTTCTTGAAGGAGTCCAGCGACGAAAGATGCGATCGTGTCAGATCCCTCCGACGGCCGGATGAGGCAGCGGCGCCAAAGCACGATCCCGGCAGTCGCGCCGGGCCGCAAGATGGCGGGAAGCAGTCCAGCGCGAAGCAGGGAGGATTTGCCCGAGCCGCTCATGCCATAGATTAGAAGGAACGCTCTGCCACTCGCGACTAGCTGTTCCACCCTGTCGACACAGGTGGCAATCGGACGCGCACGACCGAAGAAGATATCAGCATGGTCGAAATCAAAGACGTCCAGTCCGCGGAATGGCGACCTGGCCTGATCCTCCGAGGCGAGCGGAACGCGATAGACTCGTACCGGGCGGGCTATGTTCTTTACCCTGTGCTCGCCCATGTCGAGAAAATCGAGCGAGAGCCGGTCGCGGACATGCGTATGAATTGGCTCGGAGACATAGATACCCCCTGGCGGCGCGAGCGCCTCCAGGCGTGCGGCGACGTTTACGCCGTCGCCCATCAGATTGTCGCCGTCGGCAAGGACGTCCCCGAGATTGATACCTATGCGAAACAGCATGCGTTCCCGCTCGGGCAAGCCCGAGTTTCGGTGGTGGATTGCCAACTGGATCTCGGTGGCGCTCCGCACCGCTTCCACTGGGCTCGCGAACTCGGCGATGACGCTGTCGCCGGCGCTCCCGAAAATTCGGCCACCGTGCTCAGCAATCAGCCCGTCGATGATCTCACGGTGGGCCTTCAGCGCCGCAAGCGTAGCCTCCTCATCCTTGCCCATAAGCCGGCTATAGCCGACCACGTCGGCTGCAAGGATGGCAGCCATTCTTCTCTGAACGCGGTCCACTACCACTGCCGCTCTCCGTCGGACATCTTGGGCCCACTCTAGGCTACAAAACAGCAAATAGGGAGTGCTAGGAAGTTTGAGGCTGAGTGCCCAGTCCTGCCCGGAATCTAGGTATCGGTGTCGCTTCCGGCCGAATGCGGTCATTCGCTCTGCTGCAGCCGAACTGCTGCTTCCCGTTCGACCGCGACCGCCAGGTCGCCGGCGAAGTCGCCGGCCATATGACCGAATGGCGGCTTTTAGCAGCAAAGAATTTCGCACGAATGACGGAATGGGCGCGCGATCCGGCCTGTCGCGAACGCGAACTTTTGATCCCAAAGCCGCCATTTGGAAGCGAACCTACCCATAGACGGCCACTTCTGGCGCGAACATGACCTCCAGCATTGTCACCCCCGATGTCCACTTCCGGGCGGAGGCACCGAAGGCGAAGCGTTGAGGCGGTCATTTAGTGCATCATCACCTTGCGTCGGTCGAAACCGTTGCGTTGCGCTCATCGTGGCGCGATCAGCGGGCAGAAAGGTCCGCAAGCAGTTTTGGTTCGGAATGGAATATCGCCGGCAGGTCCGGGGTGGTCTTATTTGACGGTCGAAAACTCAAAACGATCGAAACGGAAGACTGCCGTATACTCGTTGCGTCGCTCCGGCGTCCCGGCAGGATTGCGGAAGATCGCACCGCAGGTTGTCTGATCTTTCGGAATGGCGTCGCACAGGAAGTTCTGCTGCACCCAACTGGTTCCTTTATCTATCCATGCGCCTCCCCCGCGCAGCTCACGACCGAGGATGAGCGACCTGATCTCCGAACCGGTAAGCCGGTCCTTCGCATCCAGATTGACCTCTTCCGGCAACTCCGGCAACCCGGCCTTGTCCAGGCCGTCCAGCAGACGCCCGATGTCAGCCGAGTTCTTGAACACAAAATACCTCTGCGTGACCAGCTGATTTGCCCCTCCATCCTTTCGCTCCAACATGACGTTCCTGAGCCTGTCCCTATAGGCCGCGACCTGGTCACCGCGCCCGAGATGTGCGTAGGCCGAAACCAACACCTGCAGGCCATAGAATTTCGGCGATGGATCAGGCGATTGGAGATCGATCCTTTCAAGGTAGTCGACAGCTTCCTCGAACGACCCTGGCCAAATGCAGCCAGCCCAGCCTGGTAGTGCCGATGGTCATTGCCGCCTGGGCCTACACGGTCGGCTGCGACGAGATAGTTGCGCGCCTCGTTCGGCCTGCCATTGAAATTCATGGCCTCTGCCAGCCCGACATAGTTCAGGGGATCGCTCGGGTCGAGCGCCACTGCCTTGAACATAACCGCAACTGCCTCGTCGGACCGGTGCTCGCGAACCAGCAAACTGGCGACGAGCTGATGTAGGACGGCGAAGGATGCTTGGCCGCCTCCCCCAGGTACTTGTAGGCGTTGTACAGCGCACCGATATCCGAAACGGTTAAAGCTTTGATCCGCGGCCCGTCCATGTCCCAATAGGCCCACGCGAGCGAGGCTGCCACTGCGCCGAAATCCGGATCGAGTTCCAGCGCCTGCTGGAAAAACCTCACCGCCTGCGCAAACTCGTCTGGAGCCTTGCAACGATTGTAGATTTCCATGCCCTGGAGGTAAGCTTCGTAGGCTGCAGGATTGCGCGTGCCGCCCGCGACATCTGCCTTGCCTTGAACGCTGACGAGACGGAGCTTGAGCGCGCCTGCGATGCTGACGACGACCTTGTCCTGCAGCGCAAACACATCCGTCCATTGGCCGTCGAAACGTTCTGCCCAGAGATGACCGGTGGTCGAGCCGTCGATCAATTGCGCGTTGATACGCATGTCGTCGCCGACCCGGCGTATCGAGCCCTCCAGAATGCACCGGACACCAAGCGCTGCGGCGACCTCAGCGGGTTTGGTCTCCTTGTGCTTGTAGGTGGAAGCCGCGTTTCGCGATACGACGAACAGGCCGGGCACCCGTGCAAGTTCTGTGGTCAGGTCCTCGGTGAAATCGTCAGCCAGATAACCTTGCGCCTTGTCGTCGCTGAGATGGTCAAATGGAAGTACGACGAGGGATGGCCGGGGATCGGCTTTCGCATTGGCTGTCAGAGCGGCGGGCCGAAGCGGTGGCTCCCAGGGTCTCCACCACGCTGCTGCAAGCCCGACTGCGACAACAAGGACCCCAATGGCGACGGCCAGATTGCGCCTGAAACGTGGGTGTCGATTGACAGCCATGGGCTTTCCCGCCACCGCGGGATCGAGCAGCACCCGTCCGTCGCCGGTGTCTCGGGATCGTCCTCAAGCTATGGGATGCATAAGCTCTTCTCCAAGTACCGTAGTGAGGGGATACGCGGTTGCGAATGGTCCCTCGCGTGAGAACCGTGTCTCGCTACATCACTGCGCCGTCGCCATGGCCTGGTGTCCGCTATGCGGCGACATTTAGTTCGAAGGGGATTGGTGGCAGTGTTGAAAGCGGAGAGAACGGTCTCCCGCTACCACCTTCAAAGTCCAAACAATTCTCCGGTCCCCTCACGGCGGCCTGAAGCCCAGCGGTCTGAAGTGACAATGCCCCGACCATTGTGGGGCCGGGAGCGGTCCGGCCGGTTCTGGTATGAACGCGTGAGAATGCAGACATTCAATCCGGTGGGTCCGAGTCTCGAACTGACCCGTTCCGCACGTTCCTAAAGCTGCAACTCCTCTCAGTCCACTCAAGCGAAGACTCAGGGCAGCAAAACGATCGAACGTACCATATAGATGGACTGTGGGCAGCACTCGGGCTTGACGTCTTGCCGTCATGGGTGAACGGTAGCGGCAGCCTGGCACCGCGCAGGAAGGCACGTTATGATCAAGGCTGTCTTGGGTTTTCTTCTGCTGCCTTGGCTTGTCATCTTGCCCCTGATCGCAGTGACACCCGCGATCGCAACCGATTTCAGCCAGCCCGGTCCTTTCGCGATCGGTATTCAGAAGTTCACGATACCTGACGTGACTGGTGAGCACCCGCTGGAAACATGGGTCTGGTATCCCGCTGCTGGTCCTGCGCCAGCTCCCGCCGGCGCAATCCTGAAGACGACGCCGGAGGCACCGCCGGCAACGACCGGTCCCTATCCGCTGCTTGTGCTGATCCCCGGATCCTCGATGCCGGGCATAGCCTACACCCGCTGGGGCCAGTTTCTCGCGACCTACGGGTTCGTTGTCTTCGCTTCGAGCTATGATACCGGATTCGACGTTCGCCGATTGCTCTATTATCGTTCTGCCAACGTGCTTCGTGTGATCGGCTACGCCGATACAATGACAGCCCCGGGTGGCAAACTCGCTGGACTCATAGATACCTCCCACATCGGCGTCTGGGGGCATTCATCGGGCGGAGCGACTGCGCTCCAGGCGGGAGGCGCTCGGGTCGACTTTAAAGCCCTGGATAGCTGGTGCGCTGCAAATGAGGCCCAGAAGTATGGCGACTCATGCCAATTTGTAGGTTTCGAGCCAACGATTGCCAAACTCTACGGCGCTGCGGACCCGTTTGCGGAGCCGATGCCACCCATTTGGGATAGCCGCGTGGCGGCGCTCGTTCTCGCAGCTCCGGGCGGCGAGCTGCAGGTATTCGGCGCCACTGGCATTGCGGCTGTCAAAGTGCCGACGCTCATACTGGTCACTTCTGACGACGAGATGGTGAAGCCGGAATTCAATGCCCTATGGGCGCATGATAGCATCGGAAGTCGAGATAAGGCGTTGGCCGTATTCGACAAGGGTGGGCACATGATGTTCGCATACGGTTCCGGTTCCGGTCCGCAGTTCGATCAAGCCAAGACGCTGACCGCGGCATTCTTCCTCAGTATTCTAAAAGGTGATCCCATGGGGCAGGCGGCGCTGCGACCCGGCGAGGCGTCGTTTCCGGGCCTCCACTATAAAACGACCTTCCACTGAGCCGACCGGACTCGTTGCTGGACAGGTGGAGGCGCTCGTGTGGCCAACGGCAACACGTGGTCCGCTTGTGGCGCAACCGCGATCACCAATGCGGTGGCCGGTAATGTCCTCTTTAAGGCAGTTGCAAAGCTAACTTTGACGACCGACATGAGGCGCATTGCCGTCCGGCAGCCTGTGGGCCGGAAGCGGCCAACCCCAAGTATAGAAATGACCCAACACCGGCCGCCCTTGGCGAGTGTGCTCCACCCATTGCCCTAGCGAATAGCGGCCTGACCGCCGCAGCCACGACCCGCGCAAGCCCTCCTGAACCCCAGCTGAACGCCGCCTTCAGCCTTAGTTCGAACGGCATCTCCTAAAAAGAAGCCGTTCAACCGCGGTCCCGTCCGCCAAAGGAGACGCTCTCATGATCCGCAATTCTTTCATCGCAACCGCGCTTGCCGCTCTTGTCGGTATCACTGCCGCCGCTCCGGCCATGGCCAATGACGTGCGCATCGAGCAATATGGCTGGTCGAACTCGGCCGGCGGCGCCCAGAACGGCTTCAAAAACCGTATCCGGGTGTATCAGAACGGCCGCTTCAACAAGGTGATCGGCCAGCAGCGCGGCCGCCACAACCTTTCGGCTATCGGCCAGGACGGGGCCGGCAACTACGGCGCCACCTACCAGAACGGCAACCGCAACGTGGCCGGCGTCGGCCAGTTCGGCTCCAACCACACCACTATTCTGACCCAGGACGGTAACGGCAACATTGCTGCCGGCGTACAGGTGGGCCACGGCTGCGATGCCAATGTCAGCCAGGGCGGCAGCGGCAATGTCGCAGCTTTCGTCCAGGCCTGCCCATAAACACGGCAACGGCCAGACGGCCGCGGAAAGATTCCGCGGCCGCCGCTAGCCAAGCCAAGGAGACGAACCATGCCCCGCATCGTCAAGCATTCCCGCCGCGTCATGGCGGCACTCGCCCTGGTCCTGGTCCCGGCCGGCGCGCTGGCGACCATGGCCAACGCCGACCAGTCCGTTGGGCCGGTGCGCTGCGAGATCCGCGCCACGCCGGAAGGGGGCATGGTCTTGCTTGAGGCGCTTGCCTATGCTGACAGAAACGTGAGTGGCACCTATTCCTTCCATGTCGAAAGCACCGGTCGCACCGACGGCACCAGCATCGAGCAGGGCGGCGCCTTCAACGCCGCGCCCGGCAAGCCAGCTACGCTCGGCGCTATCACGCTCGACGCAAAGGGCGGCGTTTACGACGCCAAGCTCGAAGTTGCGGTCGATGGCAAGAGCATCGGCTGCGCCGCGCGGGTCGGCGGCGCGACCTGATCGCACCGGCCAGTTTACGAAAAAGGGCGTCGGCGTTCGGCGCCTTTTCTATGTGTGCCGAGCCGGGAAAAATGAATGAACGACAGCTGAACGATGGGTTCCGGGATGGTTCAGCCGCAATTCGGGAAGGTTGGCCATAGGCTGAGGCAGCCAGAAATGAAGACCAAGATGACCCGCAATATGTTCATAACCCTTACTGCCGCTCTCGTTGCGGCAGCATCGGCCAGGTGGCGCTGTCCGCACCGACCTACGCAGGAGGCCGGGTGTCGGTGACATTTGCTCCTGCCAACGCTCGCGACGCCGGCGCCCTGGCGACCGGCCTGCGCGTCTATTCGAAGTATCGCGGCCTGCACGGCGCCAGAATCCGTCAGTCCGGACACGGTAATGCTGCTGGCCTCGGCCGGAACGGCCGCGGCAATCTGGGCATCATCCATCAGGAGGGCAACGGCCATTCCGCCATCCTGAGGCAGAACGGCAACGACAACGCCTACGGTATTTTCCAGTTCGGAAGGAACACCGAGGCGAATGTCGTGCAGAACGGCGACGGTGGTGGCGGCGCCATCTTCAGCTACGGCTGGTAACGGCCGATAATCGGGGCGCGAGCGGGACTCGATCCCCTTGCGCGCGACCCAATCATTCGGGCCGAACATCTCGGCAGAGCCGAAGATGACCCCGCGGCTTCCTCCTTGGGAGGTTTTTCAACGCGGGCCGATGTCGACCCAGCCGCACCCCTCGCGCTGCGGCCCACATCGAAAAACCTTCACCGATGCGGACCTTCTGCAGCGGCTTTTCCACGCATAGCAGACGTTCGACGGAACGGGTGATCCTGCCCCGGCAAACACCGATGATATCAGATAAAGTGCGGCAGACAATGTCACGAGGAAGCGAGGCGACATTTCACGCTCCGCGACAGCCGGAAGTGATCGACAACTTTCCAACGTTTTGCTTCGCGATTGACCCATCCTGGTCAAACACCCCAAACCGGCGGCTGCATCACCGTTCCTCCGGCGGCTTGAGGTGCCGAAACTGCATCAGCAGCAGCAGATCGTAAGCGATCTTCAGTGCACCGCAGATGATCAGGGGCCAAGCCCGGAACGAGGCAGCGAACAGAGCGCCCGCCAGGGCGGGACTGGCTGCGGCAGCCAAACTGCGCGGTACCGATGTGAAGCTTGCGGCGGCTGCCCGCTCCGCCTCGGTGACGCGGAATGTGTGTGAACACCATCGTGTTGATGAGTCCGATGTGCCGCGACAGCCAGGCGGCAACGGGGAATGAGAACGCCGAAAGCACCCCGGACCAGAAGAAGAAAAAGCCCGCTTCCGAAAGCGACAGGTCGAATTTTTCGAAAAGCCACAGGGCAAGCAGCGACTGGACGAGGAAGCCGCCGGCAAAGGCATCAAGGCTAAAAAGGGCCGCAAGCCTGAAAACGATATTCCGCGAGGGGCCAAGCGCGGACGTGCTGCCGGAGTCCGACGTTGGACGGCGCCGCGGGATCTGCGCGTAAAGGAGACCGCCGAGCAGGCCCAGCAACGCATAGAGCACGAACATCGCCTTGATGCCGGTGAGTTGGTCGAGGCCGGCTGGAGCCAGAAGATCAGGGGTTGCCGAAGCGAACGCGCCAACCGCGGCTGCGAGCGCACCCACAAGGCTGTAGCGCGCGAACATCTTGGTCCGCGCGGCGTCGGTGACTTCGCGTGTGAGGACGGCATGCTCTAAGGGCACGAACACGCTGACGCTGCCGGCCGACGGGTTGATGGTGCCTGCGAAGGCGATCATCAAAAGCAGCGCGTAGTCGTGGACCACAGCAAAGGCCACACCCGTGGCCACCATCAGACTGGCGGCGGCAAGCAGGAGTTGGCGGTGATCGCGTCGGGCACCAAGGAGTCCGACGGCGATGGTCAAGAGCGCTGAACCGAGCAGCGATCCGGTTGCTATGATGCCGACCTGCAGAGGCGCGAAGCCTAATGCGAGGAGATAGACCGGCAACAGAACGGCCACGAAGCCGTCGCCCATGTCGCGCAAGGCTCGGGCCGCAAAAAGAAAAGTCGCCGGGCGGATCTGCTGCACTGGTCTAGCCTGCCCCCATCACCTGCGTTGGCGTCAACGGCTTTGGCAGCGTCGCTCGACAGGGCCGGAAGATCATGACGGAGTCGCGTTAGACATTCCAGCGAGGCGAAGGCCATGAAGTTCGGGACGTGGGTCAGAATTCCCCGTGGTCTTGCTTTGGTAATGTCCAGGAAGGGGCGCATTGCCGCCCGCCAGCCTTGGGGCCGCTGACGACCCGCGACGAGACCTGGCATAAGCAGCGCCTGCCCATGGTCGAGGATCGCATCCGTGGCCGGCTCGGCGAACTTTCCGATCGCCTGGGCAATGCCGACTGGCTCGATGGTGCGTTCAGGGCCGGTGACCTTCTGATGGTGGCGGTGCTGCGCAGGTTGAACGGATCGGGTATACTGGACGAATATCCGAACCTCTCCGCTTATGTAGCCCGCGGCGACGTGCGGCCAGCCGTCAAGCGTGCTTTCGATGCTTAATTGGCGGTTTTCACGCCGCATCGACCGGCTGATGACATTCTGGTTACTTGACCCTCTAGCTTTGGTTGCGGTCTACTTTCTCTTCATTGGCCAGATACTGGTGGACGAAGGCGATGGCCATGCTGCCCTCGCCGACCGCCGAGGCAACGCGTTTGACCGGGCTCAGGCGTACGTCGCCGCAGGCGAAGATGCCGGGCGCGCTGGTCTCGAGCAGGTAGGGGTCGCGGCCATGCGACCAGAGCCCGGCCTTCTTCACGTCGTCGCCGGTCAGCACATAACCGCGTGCATCGCGCGCTACGTCGGCCGGCAGCCACTCGGTCTCGGCGTTGGCGCCGATGAACACGAACAGCCCGCCGCATTGGTGCCGGCTCACCTCGTTGCCGGTCTTGTCGAGAATGTCGATCGCCGTCAGGTGCGTCTCGCCGTGCACGGCCTGGACTTCGGAGTGAAGCTGGACCTTTACGTTGCATTTCGCCCTGAGCTGCTCGATCAGATAGTGAGACATGCTGTCGGCAAGCGAGGGGCCGCGCACCAGCAGCGTCACGCTGCGCGCATGGCCGGAAAAATGCATCGCCGCCTGGCCGGCCGAATTGCCGGCGCCGATCAGGTAGACATCCTGCCCATGCGTGCTGCTCGCCTCGCTGCGCGCGGCGCCATAATAAACGCCTTTGCCGATCAACCGGTCGAACCCGTCGATGGCAAGACGGCGCCAGGCGACGCCGGTTGCCAGGATGAGGCTGCGGGCGCGCACGACATCGGTGCCGTCGAGCACCACCTCGTGCGTCGTCGGGTCGATGCCGGCGACCGAACGGGTGACCAGGATTTCGGCGCCGAGCCGCTTTGCCTGCTGCAGCGCGCGGCTGGCAAGCTCGTCGCCGGAAATGCCGCTTGGAAAGCCGAGATAGTTCTCGATGCGCGAGGATGTTCCCGCCTGCCCGCCGGGCGCCTCGCGTTCGACGACGATGGTGCGCAGCCCCTCGGAGGCGCCATAGACCGCAGCCGCAAGACCGGCCGGTCCGCCGCCGATGATCGCGACGTCGTACTCGGCGCCGCGCGGGCGCGTCTGCAGCCCGAGGCGGATGGCAAGATCGCGCACGGCGGGTGCTTCGATAATCTCCCCGTCCGCCAGCCGGGCAACGGGACCATCGAGAGCCGGCCTGCTGAGGGCAGACCAGAAAGCCTCGGCATCCGACGTGTCGGGCAACAGCCAGGTGAACGAAATCTGGTTGCGGGCCAGAAACCGGCGCAGTTCGCCGCACGCCGTGTCCCAGCGATGGCCGACCAATGTGACGCGCGGCCTCTGCGGCTCGGCAGTGACGCTTTGCAGCCCGCCCATCCGCTCGCGGGCAAGCGCGCTGACCTTTTGGGCCACGTCCTTTGACACCGCGGCGATGGAATAATACTGCTGAACGTCGATGCGCATGACGCGGGAAGATTCGGCGGCGCGATAGCCACCGGGAAAACCCGAGCCAAGCGCAATCGGCACCTCGCCGAAGATCGTTCCCGGCAGACGCCAACCCAGCGTTCGCTCGATGCCGTCGAAGGTCTTTACGACTTCGATCTTGCCGGCGAGAACCGCAAACAGCGCGGCCTCTCCACCCTCGTGAATCGCGAACTCTCCGGGGCTGAGGTGAAGATCGGCCGCTGCCCGCGCCAGCCGCTCCAGCTCTGCCGCCGGCAAACCCGAAAACAACGGGATTGCTCCCACTTCATCACTTGTCAGCATGGCCCCTCGCGGGAGCCAGTTAGCGTTGTTTTTTTGCCGTGATCAATAAAAAAGCGAGGCGGAGCCGCGTTTTGGGAGAGAGCGCAACTTCCCCGTTGTTGTACCGTTGTTGTGGGGGAGATCGGCAGCCTCGACGCCATGTCACGCATGCTCGTAGCTCGCTCAATCCGGACGGCAGGTGGATGATCGTCGAGCCGTTCGCCCACGATCATCTGGCTGTCAACCCCGTCGGGCGCGCCTATTATGCCGCCTCCGCCTCCCCGGCCATAGCGCCAATGCCAAGCATGCACTAACATTCCAGCTTGCCCCTTTGGGGCTGGCGAGTGATCTGTTCAAAGGGAAGTACCCATGACCAATCATTGCTGTGGACCGGGCTATGCTTCTCCAGCCGAGGCGATGACGGCACCTCGCGAAAAGCTGCTCTATACGATTGCCATCTACACCGGCACGGGCATTCAGAAGCCGGACTATCTGTGCACGATTGATGTCGACCCGGAGAGTTCGACCTACAGCCAGGTGATTTCGCGTTTGCAAATGCCGGGTATTGGCGATGAGCTTCATCACTCGGGCTGGAATGCCTGTTCGTCGTGCCATGGCGATGCGAGCATGGAGCGGAAATATCTGATCGTGCCGGGTGTGCGCTCGTCAAATCTGCATATTGTCGATTGCGGTACCGATCCGCGCAGCCCGACACTGTTCAAGGTGATAGACGGCGCTGAAATCAAAGCCAGGACTAACCTGTCGGCGCCACACACGGTGCATTGCCTCGGCTCGGACATCATCGTTTCCATGCTTGGTGACGCCCAGGGCAATGCCCCCGGCGGCTATTTGCAACTCAGCAAGGAGTTCGAGATTGTCGGCCGCTGGGAAAATTCCATGGGCAGGATCAAGTTTGGTTATGATTTCTGGTACCAGCCGCGACACAACGTAATGGTCAGCTCGGAATGGGCCGCGCCCAATACCTTCATGCCTGGCTTTGACCTGGAAGAGGTTGGTCATCTGAAATATGGCCGAGAGATCCATTTGTGGGATTTTGAAAAGAAGGAGCCAAAGCAAACATTCTATCTCGGTGAAGATGGCTTGATCCCACTGGAAGTGCGATTCCATCATAACCCCGACAGCAGTCACGGCTTTGTTGGCGCGGCCCTTTCTGCAAATATCATCCATTGGTGGAAGAACGCGGCGGGTGACTGGCAATGGGAAAAAATTGTCGATGTCGGCAATGAGCCGCATCCCGCATGGCCGATACCAATACCGGGCGTGATCTCGGTTATTCTGCTCAGCATGGACGATAGATACCTCTATCTGTGCAACTGGTTGCATGGCGACATTCGTCAGTACGACATCTCGGACCCTCACAACGCCAAGCTTACCGGACAAGTGTGGATGGGCGGACTTCTCGGCCGTGCGCCTGAGGTCAATGGCGTGAAAGTGACTGGCGGGCCTCAGATGATACAGCTCAGCCTCGACGGCAAGCGCCTTTATGTGACGACCTCACTCTTCTCGACGTGGGATAATCAGTTCTATCCGGAAATCCGCACCAATGGCGGATGCATGCTGATGGTCAATTGCAATACGGAAAACGGCGGCATGGAAATCGATCCGCTATTCGTTGTTGATTTTGGTAAGGAACCAAATGGACCAAGCCGCTGCCACGAAACCCGTTATCCCGGGGGTGATTGCACGAGTGACATCTGGGTATGACCTGCTTCACCATCATTCTCGCCAATCAAGGCGGTGCGGCCTTTGACGTCGATCACCGCAAGCCCCTCTTGCAAAGCTTGCGCGAGCAGGGCGTGGATCTGCCGTATGGGTGCAAGTATGGCGGCTGCATAACCTGTGCGGCCAAAATAATCAGCGGCAAAGTCGATCAAAAAGCGCAGCGGGCGCTGAACAACCGCCAGATCAACAATGGCTATATAATCCTCTGCGTCGCCCGCCCTTTGAGCGACTGCACGCTGGAGGTCGGCGTTGAGAGCCACGACAAGCTCTATCGCAACCCCTTCCTTGACCCGCTGGCCGCTCATGAATTGAAAGCCGATATTGCGACCCCGTTGGAAGCAAAGAAATGACCCATATGAATCATGATGAGCCCTATTCGGAGGCTTATCTGCAAGACATTCTGAAATCGGTCAAAACCATCGCGATGGTTGGGGCCAGCCCCGATAAAACTAAATTTTCCTATGGGGTACTCAGGGTGCTGCACGAAATCGGCTACGACATGATCCCGGTCAACCCCAGTCCCGGTCTGGATGAGATTCGAGGGCTTAAGGTGTACGCGTCACTAGCGGCCATCGACCGGCCTGTGGATATGGTTGAGGTTTTTCGCCGCTCCGAAGATCTGTTGGAAGTTGCACAGGAGGCCATCGCAATCAACGCCAAGGTTCTGTGGGGTCAGATTGGGGTGCGCGATGACGCTGCCGCCCAGTTGGCGGAGAAAGCGGGCTTGAAAGTGGTGATGAACCGCTGTCCAAAGATTGAGTTGTTCCGCCCCTTCTGGAAGCCAAAGCTGCATTTGGGAATATGACTGCAGGGGCGCAGAATTCGGGGTTGTCGCGGCAACCAACCTGTTCCCTCTGGAGTCTCAGACGTTGATTCTGCTATCAGATTGAATTTTGCCCGAGGTACGATGCCAGATGATCGCTGAGATCACGCGCGTCGTCGCCAGCGCCGTCGATTAGAGCAGACTTGCGGCGGCGCAGAAACTGCGTCCCCATCAGGTACAGGCCCGGATGTTCCGCTACACCGCCGTCGTGACGGACGTGGCCCTTGCGGTCGAGGACCGGCAGTTCCAGCCAGGAGTAGTCCGGCCGGTAGCCGGTGGCCCAGATGATCGTCCTGATAGCGCCTCCGGCAAGATCGAGGCCGAGCGGCGGGTTGTCCTCGACACGGGTCGGCGGCGGGCGATCCGGCGGCCCGACCGTAGCGTCCAGGCCGTTGGCGCGCGCCCATTCGTCGATGAGGTCGAGCAGCCGGGCCATCTTGAGATCGGAAAGCGCGCACATGTTGCGCAACGACCCCGCAAACTGGGCCTTGCCGTCTTCGGTGATGCCGGCAAGACGACCGATGAGCCGGACGCCGAGGTCGTCGAGCGCATTGAGGTCGAGGGTGATGCGGTCGGGCGTGCCGGCAAGCTGTAGCGAAGGAACCCGTCGCGCCCGCCTGATGTCGTCCACCTCGTCGTAACGCTCGTCGAGCACGCCGGCGGCGTCCATCCACCATTCCAGGTCCTTGCCGCGATATACGCGGGGCGCCCGGATGTGCTCGCCCACCGACAGGGTCACTTGACGCCCCGAACGCTGCAGCTCCTGTGCGATCTGGGTGCCGCTCGACGACGCGCCCACCACCATCACGCCACCGTCGGCGACCTGACCCGGATTGCGGTAGGACTGTGCCGTCAGCATGGCGACCGACGGCGGCACGCGGCTGGCGACGTCGGGCAGGCGCGCGATGTTGCACGCGCCCGACGCCAGCACGACGGTCCGACACCGCCACTCGCCGCGGTCCGTGCGCACAAGATATCCCGCCCCGTCGCTGCGAACCGAGGTGACGGTCGTGTGGGTTCTGACCGGAGCCGAGATCGCCTTGGCATAGTTCCCGAGGAAGTCGATCACCTCAGGCATCGTCCGGTAGCCGTCGGGATCGTCGCCGTCATAGCGAAAGCCCGGCAGCCGGCTCTGCCAGTTCGGGGTGAGCAGCCGCAGTGAATCCCATCGCTCGGTGCGCCAGGTATGGGCGATCTCGCCGCGCTCCAGCAGCACATGGTCGATAGAGCGCTCCGCGAGGCAGCGGCTCATCGCGAGCCCCGCGTGCCCCGCGCCGACGATCGCTGTGGTGACGGAACTAATCGCACCCTCTCATCAGGAGAGTCTACGGTTCGAAGCGCCTTTCAATTCACCACGACCGTGACGTTCGTCGGATTGGTGACAATGTCATAGACCGCCGACCGCTTCTGCGACTGAGCGACGATAGCCTCGATGTCCTCGCGCTTTGCGTCGGCGTCGATGTTGTATTTCACCGTGATGCCGCTGAAGCCGTTGCGCACGTCGCTGTCGATGCCGAGAATTCCGGCGAGATCCATGTCGCCTTCGATGGTCGCCTTCACCGACTTCAACTGGATGTTCCGGTTCTGGGCAACCGCGGCGATGCCGGCGGTCAGGCAACTCGCCAGTCCGACCAGCACGTATTCGACGGGCGTGGCGCCCTTGTCCTGGGAAGCGAAGACCTCCGGATGGTCTGCGTCGAATGTGAAGGTGGTCTTGCGATGCTGATCCTCGCCGAGACCGTAGAAGCTCTCGACCGACGAGTGGCTGTGGGTGCCATCCTTCCATTCGCAGGCCGCGCGCCACTTGAACTGCGCTGCCTCCGGGGCGTTGGTGAGCGCTTCGCGTGCGCCGAGCAGCGCCTCTACGTTAACACCGTTGTTTGCCTGTACTTCGGAAGCCATAATTATTATCCTCCCTACCTTGCACTGGCTCAAAAACCCGACCGATCTCACTGACCTCAGATTTCACCATGGCGCGGCATGCTATGGGTCGCGAAGCGTTTCTTCAAGTTGTTTCCGCAGCGGAATGTTCGCCCTCGTGTGCCGAGTTGTGCCTTTGCAGGCTCTGGCGCGATCACGACCTTCAGCGCGGTCAATCGCAGTGTCTGCTTCCGGGGGAGGCAAAGTTCGCCTCTATGGCCGACATTGCGGCGCAAAGCAGCCATACCGCCGTCGCGTGCGAGACTCTGCTTCGGGTCACAAGCAGAACAGCAGCCCCCTACGGCTCGTCCCTCTCATCGCGCAAATTAGACACAACGCGGCGGTTCTGCGACCTGCAGGCGGTGTCGGGGCACTCGCGGACGAGCCTGTCCTTGCCGTAGCCCTTGGCCCACATGCGGTTGCGGTCTATGCCGCCGGCGGCGAGGTAGTCCATCACCGCATCGGCGCGCTGCTGCGACAGCGCCATTTCCTTTGCGCCGGGATCGTCGGCGAAACCCTGCAGCTTGAGCAGCCAGCGCGGATGCTTTGCCAACCAGGCGATCTGGGTGTCGAGGGTGGCCTTGGCGACGGAATCGAGCGCGGCCGAACCTTGCGTGAAATAGGTGCGGCGGCCGACATTGAGGATAAAATCCTCCTCGCTGCCCGGCTGCACGTTCTGGAAGCCGGCAACCTCGGTGTTGGTGACGTCGGGCGTGGAAGGGGCCAGCGTGTTGCTGGTCGAGCAGGATGCGGCCAGCACCAGCAGGCCTGCGGCGAGCAGCCGGCGCGTGTTTTCAATGATGCGGTTCATGAGGCGCCAATCATTCGACAGTGGTGGAAGCGGGCGCCTGGTCGGCGATGTGCGGCAGGACCTGCACCGCGGTGCCGATCGGGCAGCGCTGGTAGAGGTCGATGATGTCTTCCGGGAACATGCGGATGCAGCCGCTGGAAGCGTCAGTGCCGATGCTCCATGGCTCCAGCGTGCCATGCAGGCGGTAGCCAGTGTCGGCGCCGTCGCGGTGCAGATAGAGCGCGCGCGGCCCGAGCGGATTGTTGGACGCGCCGCCTGCGATCGTGTCCGGTAGCTCCGGCCTGCGCTTGCGCATTTCGGGAGGCGGGACCCAGTCCGGCCACAGCGCGCGGCGGTCGATCGTCGCGCGGCCGTACCATTTGAAGCCGTCCTTGCCGACGCCGACGCCGTAGCGGATGGCGGTCTTGTTTTCCATGATGACGTAGAGGAAATGGTGGCGGGTATCGACCACGACGGTGCCGACCGGCTCGCTACTGAAATACTTGACGATCTGGCGATGCCATCTCTTGTCGATCTTCGCGAAGTTGGTCTTGCGATACACAAAATTGTTGTCGCTGGCGGTACCGGCGAAAAAGGATTTTGCCGCCGCTGCTTGAGCAATATTGCCGGTTGCACCCATCGCGACCAGCGCCAGGCCGCCGAGCACGACACCCCTGCGTGATAAAACCATCGGCAATATTCCCCCTCATGCCAAAAGCATGGCGGACCATAGTTGAGAATTACTTCGCCTCAAAGTGGAAAATGCTGCGTTGCTTCAGTGCGCCGTGTCCGGACATTCGTCATTGCCGGGTTCGGGCGGGTAGACCGGGTGATCGGCAGATTGCTCGACGAGCGTGGATACAGGTGGGTTGCAGTCGACCTCGACGCCAAAAATGTAGAGCGGTCCCGGAAAGAACGTCTACCGGTCTTTTTCGGCAACGCTTCGCAGGAGGAGATGGTGGCCGCCGCGAAAATTGACAGCGCAAAGGCCCTGGCGATCACTCTGGACGACCCCGAGGCAGCCAAATCGGTTCTTGCGGCGCTGAGACGCAAACTGCCCGACCTCCCGTCAGATGCGATGGCGGAGCGCCTCAACGATCACCGCCATCGCAGGCGAGAGCTGTCGCCTGCTCGGGTAGTAGAGGTGATAGCCCGCAAACGGCGGACTCCAGTCATCAAGCACGAGCCTAAGGCATCCGTTGGCGATTTGGTGGCTGACGAGGTTTTCCGGGACATAGGCGATCCCGAAACCGCTTATCGCAGCCTCGATCATGGGAATGGACGAATTGAAGGTGAGTTGGCCTTCCACCCGCACACGAAGGTCGCGGCCATCCTTGGCGAATTCCCAGGCATATAATCCGCCGAACGTCGCCTGCCGCATATTAATGCAGTCATGATCGACCAGATCCTGCGGTGCGGTCGGAACCGGATGGCGGGAAAAGTACTCCGGCGAAGCCACGGCGACGAGCCGCCAATCCGGCCCGATGCGCACTGCGATCATATCCCTGTCGATGCTCTCACCAAGCCGCACGCCTGCGTCGAAGCGCTCCTCCACAATGTTCTGCATGCCGTTGTCGCTGTAGAGCTCGACGCACACGTCAGGATAGTCGCCGAGCAAGGGCTGCAGCTTCGGCCAGACGGTCGTCTGGAGCGCATGGTCGGACAGCGAGATACGGACCGTTCCGGAGGGTTTGTCGCGAAAGGCCACCAGGCTTGCGAGGTCGGCTTCGATTTCCTCGAAGCGGGGAACAAGAGATTGGAAAAGTCGCTCGCCGGCCTCGGTCGGTGCGACGCTCCGCGTCGTACGTGTCAGCAGGCGGACGCCAAGACGAGCTTCAAGCTCCTTGATTGTCGAACTCAGGGTCGACTGCGAGGTTCCGAGCTTGGCCGCCGCCTTGGTGAAGCTGCGCTCCCGCGCGACCGCCACGAACCAGAGCAGATCCTTCATGCCATCGCGCTGCATAGGGCACCTCCGGTCGGACATTTATATCATGAGCAGATAAGTCCATGCGAATTACTTAGTCTAATAGAATGGGTTCCTCTGCAATATCTTCCGGCATGGCGACGGGGATGGGCGGCTGATCCGCCCCAGTCGTCTTGCAAGGATGCCAAACTATGGAAACGACCTACGACACAAGGCTTGTCGAAGACCGCGCCGCATGGGGCGCGGTGCTGTCGATGGCGCTGTGTGTTTCCGTGCTCATCGCGTCGGAATTCATGCCGGTCAGCCTGCTGTCGCCGCTAGCGGCCGATCTCGGCATCACCGAGGGCCGCACGGGACAGGCGATCTCGATTTCGGGCGCTTTCGCCGTCGTGACCAGCCTGCTGGTCGCCGGCCTCACGCGCCGGATCGACCGCCGACTGGTCGTGACCGGCTTTACCCTTCTCCTCATCGTGTCCGGGCTCGCTGTCACCTTCGCGCCGAACTACGCGTTCCTCATGGTCGGCCGGGCGCTACTCGGCATTGCGATCGGCGGGTTCTGGTCGATGTCGACCGCGATCGTCATGCGCCTCGTGCCGCAAGACATGGTTCCGAAGGGTCTCGCCATGCTAAACGCTGGCAATGCCATTGCGGCCACGCTCGCCGCGCCGCTGGGCAGTTTTCTTGGCGCCTATGTCGGCTGGCGCGGCGCTTTCTTCCTCGTCGTGCCGCTTGGGGTCCTGGCGCTGGTCTGGCAGTGGACAAGCCTGCCGGCGCTGCCCCCGCGCCGGAGGAAGCGTCCTGGCAATCCGCTGGCGCTCCTCGGCCGTCTTCCTGTCGCCACCGGCATGGCGTCAATCATGATGCTGTTCATGGGTCAGTTCGCCCTCTTCACCTATCTGCGGCCCTTCCTCGAGAGCGTCACTCAGCTCGACATCGCCGAGCTTTCGGCGATCCTGCTGGCGATGGGGCTGGCCGGGGTGCTCGGCACCCTCTGCATAGGCCGGCTCTTGCGCACGCGCCTGTTCAGCATCCTCATCGTCATCCCGCTTGTCATGGCCGCGCTGGCCGTAGCGCTCATCGCGTTCGGTACGATGCCAATTCCTACAGCGCCGCTGCTCGTTGCCTGGGGCTTTTTCGGCACGGCCGCGCCGGTTGGCTGGGGCACCTGGCTCAGCCGCACGTTGCCGGACGACGCGGAGGCCGGCGGCGGGTTGCAGGTAGCCGTCATCCAGCTCGCCATCACCGGCGGTGCCGCCATCGGCGGCACGCTCTTCGATACGGTCGGCTGGTGGGGAGCGTTCACTCTAGGCGCGGTGCTGCTCTGCGGATCAGCGCTCGCCGCCTTTGCCGCATCGCATTCGGCCCGGAGATCTTTGCCATGACCATCGAGCGTGCGCCGCTCAGCCGCAGGACATTGCTTGGCGCCGCGCTCGCGGTGGCGGCCCTGCCTCGCGCAGCCGCCAGCCAAGAAGGCGAAGCCCCTGTAAGCCAGGAGCCAACTGACATGAAGATCAGGATGATTTTCAACGGCCGCACCATGACCGCCACGCTCTACGACAATCCGTCGGCGCGGGACTTCTTCTCCATGCTGCCGCTCGACCTCAAGATCGAGGACTACGCGCATAACGAGAAGATCGCCTATCTGCCGCGCAAGCTGACTGAGGAGGGAAGCGGTCCGTTCGCCAACGAGCAGCCCTATGACCTGTGTTATTTCATGCCCTGGGGCAACCTGGCCATGTTCTACGCCGACTATCGCCATCCCGGGCTGATCAGGCTCGGCCGCTTCGACGATGGCGAGCAGGCCCTGCACATTCGCGGCGAGTTCCCGCTTCGCGTCGAACGCATTTGAGGACGCAAAAGAGAGCACCATGGATATTCTTCGCGCTGGCACGAGACCTTCCGGCAAGGGGCCACCTGACTGGTTCACCGGCACGGTGCGGATCGATCCGCTCTTCAATCCCTTCGATGCCGGGCGGGTCCAAGGCGCACAGGTGACCTTCGAGCCCGGCGCCCGCACCGCCTGGCATACGCATCCGCTCGGCCAGACGCTGATCGTCGTCTCGGGCCTTGGCCGCGTGCAGCTCGAGGGTGGCCTGGTCGAAGAAATCCGTCCGGGTGACGTCGTCTGGTTCGCGCCCGGCGAAAAGCACTGGCACGGCGCGTCGCCTCAGACCGCCATGACCCACATTGCCGTCCAGGAGGTCAAAGACGGCAAGGTCGTGGACTGGCTGGAACATGTCAGCGACGCCGACTACGGCGCCTGATCTTCTCCACTCGAAAGGAACCAAAATGCTCGCAACTGTTCTTCACAAACCGGGCGACATCCGCTGCGAGGAAATCGCCGATCCGAAAATCATGCGGCCGACGGACGCCATCATCAAGCTCTCGGCAAGCTGCATCTGCGGCTCGGACCTGTGGCCCTATCGCGGGCTGCAGCCGGTCGACGGCCCGATGCATATGGGCCACGAATATTGTGGCATCGTCGTCGAGGTCGGCGCAGAGGTGCGCACGGTCCGTCCCGGCCAGTTCGTCGTCGGCTCGTTCTGTCTCTCCGACAATACCTGCCCGCACTGCCGCTTCGGCTTCCAGTCGTCCTGCGTGCAACGCGAATTCATGTCGGGCGCGCAGGCACCTTATGCCCGCGTGCCGTTGGCGGATGGCACACTGGTCGCCACCGCCGAGGTGCCGCCGGCCGAACTCATCCCCGACCTGCTGGCCGTGTCCGATGTGCTCGGTACTGGCTGGTATGCGGCCGACGCAGCCGAGGTCCGAGAAGGATCGACAGTGGTGGTGGTCGGCGACGGTGCGGTCGGCCTGATGGGCGTGCTTGCGGCCAAGGAGATGGGCGCCGAGCGCATCATCGCCATGAGCCGGCACGTCAGCCGCCAAAAACTCGCCCGCGAGTTTGGCGCCACCGACATTGTGGCCGAGCGTGGCGAGGAAGGCGTCGCGCGCGTCCAGGAGCTCACTAAGGACGTCGGCGCGGACTCCGTGCTGGAATGCGTCGGCACGGCGGAATCCTTTGACCAGGCGCTGGCCTGCTCTCGCCCCGGCGGCACCATCGGCTATGTCGGCGTGCCGCATGGCGTGAGCTTCGATGGCCAGAATCTCTTCTTCGGCCAGAAGCGCATGCTGGGCGGCCCCGCGCCGGTGCGCCGCTTCCTGCCCGACCTCATGGACCGTGTGCTCAAGGGCAGGATCAGGCCCGGCAAGGTCTTCGACCTCAAGCTGCCGTTGGCCGAGGTCGCTGAAGGCTACCGCGCCATGGACGAGCGGCGCGCCATCAAGGTCATGCTTTCGGTGTGAGCGAAGATAGGGCGGACGGCCTGTTCGCACCCACAAATCAGAAAAGGAACAACGACATATGACGATGAGATTGAAGATCGCTGCGCTTGCGCTTTCGGTCGCCACGCCGGCTTTGGCCCAAGAGTCCCCGATCATTGGCGCATGGCGCATGAGGTCGCTCGAAGCCGGTGCCGATGGAAACCTCAAGCCCGTGCCATATTCCGGCCAGCTCATCTTCACCGAGGCCGGCACCCTCTCGGTGCAGGCCCAGAACCCCGACGCCAAGGCGCCGGACACGCCTTATACAGCGAATGGCTACGAAGCCTATTACGGGCCGGTCGCCATCAACGACCAGGACAAGACCTTCGTCATCACGATCGAGTCCTCCGTGGTCCGCAATCTTGTCGGGAAGAGCATGAAACGCAAATTCGAAGTCTTGGACAACAAACTGGTCCTCACCCCGGACAATCCGGCCGAAGGCTGGCGCGTGACCTACGAACGTTACTGATCGGAACAGCCCGACTGTCAACATGTCGCCGGTGGCCACAATGGCGCGGACTTCTGACCGAAATGGCGCAATGGCGGAACTGGTGCCAATCATGGCGGCTGTCTTCGCCTGCTTCCTCCTGATCGGCTTGGCGCTACCCGTCCTGCCGCTGCATCTTCACCAGCAGCTCGGCTTCGGCCCCTTCGCAGTCGGGCTGGTGACGGGCAGCCAGTTCGTCGCCTCGATGCTGTCGCGCATTGGAGCCGGAAATTATGCCGATGGGCGCGGCGGCAAGCGGGCCGTCATCGTCGGCCTCATTGCCGCTGCCCTGGCGGGATTCATTTATCTCGGCTCGCTGGCATTGCTCGACCGGCCGGTAGCGTCCGCATCGGCGCTCTTCGCCGGCCGGGCGGTACTGGGCGCGTCTGAGAGCTTCATCATCACCGGCGGCGTCGCCTGGGGGCTCTCCCTTGCGGGCGGACAGAACTCCGGAAAGGTCATAGCCTGGGTGGGGACGGCGATGTTTGCGGCGCTCGGGCTAGGCGCGCCGATCGGATCTGCGCTTTACGCGGCGAGCGGCTTCGCCGCGATCGCACTCGCGACGGTCGGCCTGCCGCTTGCGACGCTGCTTGCCATCCTGCCTATGCGTGGCACCAGCCTCGCCGCGAGCGCCGCGCGACAGTCATGGACGAGCGTGGCGCAAGCGGTCTGGCTTCCCGGCGTCGGAGCTGCTTTCAGCAGCCTTGGCTATGGCGCGATCCTGTCCTTTGGCGCGCTGCTCTTTGCCGAACGCGGCTGGCAGCCGGTCTGGCTTCCCTTCACCGCTTATGCCGCGTCGCTGATCGCGGCAAGGCTGTGCTTCGGCCACCTGCCTGACAGGTTGGGGGGCGCGCGCGTCGCTGTGATCTTCGTGGCGGTCGAGGCGGCAGGGCTGATGCTGACCTGGCTTGCGCCCGGGCCTGTTCTCGCCGCCATCGGAGCGGGCCTGACTGGCCTTGGCTACTCCCTGGTCTATCCCGGCTTCGGTGCCGAGGCCGTAAGCCGTCTTCCGCAACGCAGCCGCGGCCTGGCCATGGGACTCTACACCGTCTTCCTCGACGTGGCGCTCGGCTTCGGCAGTCCGGCGCTCGGCTTGGTCGCTGGGTCGGCCGGGCTGCAATTCGTCTTCCTCGTCGTTGCGACGGCAACGCTTCCGGCCTTGGGCATCGCTCTGCTGCTGGGTCGCCGTAACGCTCCACTATAGCTAGTCTGTGCTCGAGATGTCGCGCAACCACGATCGCTCCCGCTTTGGGCGACGTCTGCTTCCGGGCAATGACAAGACCGACGTCTACGGCCGACATAGGGCGCAGAGCAGACGGTCGGGTTTCCAACCCGGAGCGACAAGAGCTGACCTTTGGTCGGCGCAAGTGTCGTCCTGACGTGACCCAATGCGTCTTCCGTTGCGAGCGTCGCTTGCTGGAGCTGCGTTAAGTCGGTCGGAGGCCAATGGTATTTTCAATGGAAAGCTAATATGCATGGAAACCCAACGAGCAGCGCCTGCCAGATACCTGAGGAATGCCATGCGAAGGCTCATCTTCACGGCGATGTGTATCGCCGCCGCAACAGCCGCTAACGCCCATGATTGGTACGAAGATAAGATTGACCCACAGACCAAATTCAAGTGCTGCGGCGGTTCAGATTGCCGCGCCATACCTCGGTCTTCGGTGCGGTCCAGGGTAGACGGCGGGTACACTTATTTGCCGCATAATTTCACCATCCCACGGGACCGGGTACAGGAATCCCCGGACGGGCAATACCATATCTGCGAAAATAAATATGTTGTAACCAACCAGCTGTATTGGCGTTGCTTCTTCGCGCCTCGTGTCGATGTATCTATACTTCTAACGCATTAACCGCGCGTCGCTTCCGCAACTTACATATGCAATGTGCTAGTCCAATTAATTCTGTTGGACTTTCTTCAAAATTGCCGAAGCTCAAGCGGTGCGCGACTGCCTCAGGGATTTCATTGGATACGTCGCGGCTATCGAGAGCCTGCGCCCCTGGGCGTAACTCCATGGGCGCTGCCGCAGGTGACTTCTGGGCGCGCTCCGCAATTCGGTGACAGTCCAGATTTGATCGTGTCGGCGCGGCCGTGTTGTGTAGATTGGCTGCGTGGCCCGCCTTGCCCGCATTGTCGTTCCAAGTCCACTCGCCACGTGACGCAAACGCGGTAACGGCTTGCGATTTCGACCACGATGGACAGCCAAGCGATAGGGGATAACTGGCGCGGGATCATCAGCACGGTTCATGCGGGCGCGGCATTCGCCGGATGAGGCAGCTGCGGCTGCGGCCTCGAATTTGACGCATCAGCACTTGCAAATCGTCAGCCGAGGTCTTTTGCTCGCGCGATAGTTGCCCTTGACCGTTGAATGGTTGGCGAACAGATGAACAAAATCGATCGACGGCGGCCAGAATCAGAAACGGACGCCACAGTAAATGCCGCAAGACTTGGAACTCGGCTGCGCCTCGCCCGCCAGACACGCGGCATGACGCTGAAGACGCTGGCCGCGGCTGCGAATTGCTCGGAAAGCCTGCTTTCCAAGATCGAGAACGGCAAGGCTTCGCCGTCCCTGCCCATGCTTCACCGTCTGGTCGAGGTTCTCGACACCAACATCGGCTGGATGTTCGAACAAGTCGACGACGACGAGGCGATCGTATTCCGGGCGGGCGCAAGGCCTTTGATCGCGCTCGACGCGCTACGGCGTGGCGAAGGAATTTCGCTCGAACGCATCATCCCGTATTCGCCTGGCCACCTCTTACAATGCAACATCCATCACATCGAGGCAGAGGGCTCGAGCGAAGGTCCGATCCAGCATGCCGGCGAGGAAGTCGGGTACGTGCTCGCCGGGCGGGTCGAACTGATCGTCGACGGCAAGCGCCATGCTCTCGCCACGGGTGATGCCTTCGTGTTCAGGTCGGAGCTGCCGCATCATTACCGCAACATCGGCGAGGAACGCGCTAGCATTTTCTGGGTCAACACGCCGGCGACTTTCTGAGCAACGCTGTGCGTTCATTTGGATTGACAAATATTCAAGTCTCTTGAATGCTTGCCTCGTGCCTGTAGCACCAACGGGACCAGCCGAGGTCTGGTCCGCAAGCAAGGGGAACCGAAATGCGTCTGTTCAAACTTCTCGCCGGCTGTGCCGCCGCCATTGCCATGGGCTCGGCAGCCATGGGATCGGCGCTTGCCGATACGTTCGCTCTCGTCAACATCAACCAGCAGGCCCTGTTCTTCAACCAGATCAACGAGGGCGCGCAAAAGGCTGCCGACGCCGCTGGCGCCAAGCTGGTCATTTTCAACGCCAACAATGTGCCGAGCGCGCAGAACGACGCGATCGAGAACTACATCACGCAGAAAGTCGACGGCATCATTCTGGTCGCCATCGACGTCAACGGCGTCAAGCCGGCGATCACTGCAGCCAAGGCGGCCGGCATTCCCGTCATAGCCATCGACGCGCAGATCCCCGACGGCGACAATATTTCGTTCATCGGCGTCGACAACACCAAGGCCGGCGAGGACATCGGCAAATTCTACGCCGACTATGTGAAGACCGATATGGCCGGCAAGGCCAAGATCGGTATCGTCGGCGCACTCAATTCATTCATCCAGAACCAGCGCCTCGACGGCTTCAAGAAGGCGGTGACCGAAAGCGGCCAGGCCGTCACCTTCCTCGACACAGTCGATGGCCAGAACGTTCAGGAGACCGCCTTGAGCGCTTCGGAAAACCTGATGACGGCCAATCCGGACATGAACTCGCTCTATGCGACCGGAGAGCCGGCCTTGCTCGGCGCCGTTTCGGCGGTGACCAGCCAGGGCCGCACCGGCGACGTCAAGGTGTTCGGCTGGGACCTGACCAAGCAGGCCGTTCAGGGCATCGATGACGGCTGGGTGGTGGCGGTCGTGCAGCAGGATCCGGCCGGCGAAGGCAAGGCCGCGGTCGAAGCGCTGGGCAAGATCAAGAAGGGCGAGAAAATCGACCCGATCATCAATATCCCGGTGACGATCGTGACCAAGAAGAATGTCGACCAATATCGCGCGATGTTCAAGTAAACTGCGTCGGCGACCGAGCCGCGGCGCCGCCCGAGGCTGCGCCGCGGATCCCTTGCAATCGCGTGGAATTCCAGATGAGCAGTGGCCAGACCTATCGGGTGCGGATGAGCGGCATCTCAAAGCGCTACAACGCCATCCAGACGCTCGATGACGTGTCGCTGACGCTGAAGCCGGGCGAGGTGCTGGGGCTGGTCGGCGACAATGGCGCCGGCAAGTCGACATTGAGCAAGGTGCTGTCGGGGGCAGTGGTTCCCGACGCCGGCACCATCGAGATCGACGGCAAGCCGATGATCTTCAGCTCCCCGGCGGACGCACGTGCGGCGCGCGTCGAGATGGTCTACCAGGACCTGTCGCTGTGCGACACGGTCGATGTTGCCGGCAATCTGTTTCTTGGCCGCGAGCCGCGGCGCCGCATCGCAGGCATTTCCTTTCTCGACAAGAAGCGCATGCATGACGAGACGCGCCAGATGCTCGATCGGCTTGGCATCGTCATTGCCGACACGCGGCTCAAGGTCGAAAACCTCTCCGGCGGGCAGCGCCAGTCGATCGCGATCGGCCGCGCCGCCTCGTTCGAGCCGGCCGTGCTGATCATGGACGAGCCGACGGCAGCGCTTGCCGTGGCCGAAGTCGAGGCGGTGCTCGAACTGATCCGCGCGGTCAGTGCGCGCGGTGTCAGCGTCATCCTGATCACCCACCGGCTGCAGGATCTGTTCCTCGTCTGCGATCGCATCCAGGTCATGTATGAAGGGCGCAATGTCGCCGAGCGGCTGATCGGCGAGACCAATATCGAAGACGTGGTCAATCTGATCGTCGGCCGCAAGTTCAGTGCGCGTTCCGCCACCAATGGCTATCGCGGTGGAGCGCCGGCATGAGCGACGCGATCCACACCGCCCAGCCCTCACGAGTACGCAGGGGCACCTGGCGCGATGCGCTGCTCGCCAATGGCAGCGTCGTCTCAATCGCGCTGTTCTTTCTGGTCGTCTGCATCATCTTCTCGGTTGCGACCGACGCGTTTCTGACATCGCCCAATCTGTTGAACATCCTTCGGCAGTCGGCGCCGCTGCTGATCGTCGCCGCGGCAATGACTTTCGTCATCACCACTGGCGGCATCGATCTTTCGGTCGGCTCCGTGCTGGCGCTGGTGGCGACGCTGTCGGCGACGGTTTTGCAGTTTGGCCTGCCGTGGCCAGTCGTTATCCTCGCCATGTTAGCGCTCGGCGCCCTACTTGGGGCGGTACAGGGCTATTTCATTGCCTATGAGGGCATCCCGTCCTTCATCGTCACGCTTGCCGGGCTTTCGGTGATCCGTGGCGTGGCGCTGCTGATCACCGGCGGCTATTCCATCCCCATCGAGCCCGGAAGCGCTTTCACCGTGCTGGGCCGCGCCTGGTTTCTTGGCGTGCCGGTGCCGGCGCTGATCGCGCTGGCGATCCTGGCCATCGCCTATCTCGCCTTCAACGAGACGCCATTCGGCCGCTATGTCACCGGCATTGGCGCCAACGCCGAGGCGGTGCGGCGCGCCGGCGTCAACACGCGGCAGACGACGCTCTTCGTCTATGTGATTTCCGCCACCGCGGCAGCCCTTGCCGGGATCATCATTGCTGCCCGGCTTGGATCGGGATCTTCGAATGCCGGCCAGGGTTTCGAGCTGGAAGTCATCGCCGCCGTCGTGCTCGGCGGCACCAGCCTGTTCGGCGGCCGCGGAACGATCATCGGCACGGTGCTCGGCGCGCTGACCGTGGCCGTCATCGGCAACGGCCTGATCCTGGCGCATCTGTCGCCTTTCCTGACGCCGATAGTCACCGGAACGATCATCCTGATCGCCATCTGGCTGAACTTCCGCCTGTTTCGCGGCGCCGTGCGGAGCCGTTGAGCCGATGAGCGGTCTGTTCGATGACGCAGTGCCGGGCCAGCGGCTGGCGATCGGGGTCGAAACAGGCCATGTGATGACCGTGCTCGGCCCAGTTCCGGTCGACGACATGGGCATCACGCTGATGCACGAGCACATCTTGCTCGATGGCGCGCGCAGCTGGAAATGCCCCTGCCATCCCGACGACATGGCGATCGCCGAGCAGCCGGTGAACATCGAGATCATCGGCGAGTTGCGCATGAACCCATACGTCAACCGCGACAACGTCTCGCTCGACGACGCCGACCTGGCGCTGTCTGAGCTGCAGCGCTATCGCGCGCTGGGCGGCCACACCGTCGTCGATGCCACCAATATCGGCATCGGCCGCGCCCCCGAAAAGCTCGCTCGCATCAGCCGCATGTCCGGCCTGAAGATCGTCATGGGCACCGGCTTCTATCTCGAGCACACCCATCCCGAATGGCTGAAGGCGATGGATGTGGACGCCGTGACCGAGTTCATCGTCAACGATGTCGGCGGCGGCGAGACGCAGCCGCCGATCATGGCCGGGCTGATCGGCGAGGTCGGCGTCAGCAAGGATTTCACCGCCGAGGAACGAAAGTCGCTGCGAGCTTCGGCACGCGCCTCGCGCATAACCGGCGTGCCGCTGTCGATCCATCTGCCCGGCTGGGAGCGGCTTGCGCACGAGGTGCTCGATATCGTCGAGGCCGAAGGCGCCGATCTTCGCCACACCGTGCTCTGCCACATGAACCCGAGCCACGACGATCCCGACTACCAGAAAAGCCTCGCCCGGCGCGGCGCGTTCCTCGAATACGACATGATCGGCATGGACTATTATTATGCCGACCAGGACGCGCAATCGCCCTCCGACGAAGAGAACGCACGCGCCGTCGCCGCCCTTGTCGAGGCGGGCTTCGGCGACCGCCTGCTGTTGTCGCAGGATGTGTTCCTCAAGATCATGCTGACGCGCTTCGGCGGCTTCGGCTATGGCTACATCCTGAAGCATTTCATACCGCGCCTGAAACGCCATGGCGTCGAGCAGCCGGCCATCGACCGCATGCTGATCGCCAATCCGAAAAGCGTATTCGCGCGGCTCTAAGCGGCCTGGAATTACACTGGAGTTCAAATGTCCAAGAAGAAGATCCTGCTTGCCGGCGAATCCTGGGTGTCGACCGCGACCCATATCAAGGGTTTCGACCAGTTTCCGACCGTTACCTACCACACCGGCGCAGACGAGTTGCTGGGCGCGCTGAAGGCGACCGACTTCGACGTCACGTTCATGCCGGCGCATGAGGCGCAGCGCGGCTTTCCACAGACCATGGAGGCGCTGTCGGCCTATGACGCGGTCGTGCTCTCCGACATCGGCGCCAACACGCTGCTGCTGCATCCCGACACCTGGGTCCACTCCAAACCGACGCCGAACCGCCTGCGCCTGCTCCGCGATTACGTCAGCGGCGGCGGCGGTCTATTGATGTTCGGCGGTTACTACAGCTTCCAGGGCATCAATGGCGGCGCGCGCTACCACAAGACCCCGGTCGAGGACGTGCTGCCGGTGAACTGCCTGGCCTACGACGACCGCGTCGAGGTTCCCGAAGGTTTTGCGCCGGTGCCAAAACCAGGGTCGAGCCATCCCATCCTCAGGGGCCTCGGCTCGGACTGGCCGATCCTGCTCGGTTTTAACGAGGTGACGCTGAAGGACGGGGCCGAGGTCCTGGCCAGCGTGTCGTCGGATTATGGCTCGCTGCCGCTGCTTGTCACCGGCCGTTACGGCAAGGGCCGCACCGTGGCCTGGACATCCGATGTCGGGCCGCATTGGCTGCCGCCGCAATTCATCGCCTGGCCAGGCTACAAGACCCTGTTCGAACAGATGCTGGGCTGGGCGACCGGTGAGAGCTGAGCCATGCATGTCCACGTCGTCGGCAATGCCTGCGTCGATACCGTGTTTCGCGTCGGCCGCTTCCCTGCCGCGGGCGAGACTTTGAATGCCGTGAGCTATGCCGACGGGCTCGGCGGCAAGGGCGCCAACCAGGCGGTCGCAGCAGCACGGACTGGTGCAGAAGTGACGTTCTGGACGGCGCTCGGCAAGGACCCCGCAGGCGCATGGATCAGGAGCCGCCTCGACGGCGAGCTGTCAGACCTTGAGGTGATCGAATTCGAGCTGCCGAGCGACCGCTCGACCATCGTCGTCGATAAAGGCGGAGAGAATTTCATTGTCAGCGGCGTCGCCTGCAGCGAAGCCTTCGATCCGGTGACGCAGACAGCACTTGTCCGCTGGATCGCTCCCGGCGACATCCTCGTCTGCCAGGGAAATTTGCGGACTGCCGTGACCAATGCCTGCCTCAGAGCAGCAAAGAAAAACGGTGCGCGCACCGTTCTCAACGCCAGCCCGATCGACACGGCCTCGCTGCCCGATCTCGGCCTGGCGGAGGTTCTGGTGGTCAACCAATCTGAGGCGAAAACCCTGACCGGCCGGGATGACATCGCGGCGGCGGCCGATGCGCTGGTGGCCAAAGGCGCAGGCACCGTCGTCATCACTCTCGGCGCCGCAGGCTGTCTCCTGCTTGGCCCGGGCCATGAAGAGCCGCTTCGTTTGCCGGCGCCGCGAGTCGAAGCGCTCGACACCAGCGGCGCGGGCGATGTGTTCTGCGGCTGTCTGGCCGGTGGGCTTGCCCGGGGCATGCCGGTCATCTCGGCGCTGAAGCTGGCGCTCGCCGCCGCCGCAATCGCCGTGACACGGCCGGGCACGCTGGCATCCTGTCCTTCCGCCTCCGAGATGGCGGCGCTCATCGATCAAATGGAGCTCTCATGACCCAGCTCGGCCAATCCGGCGGCGACGCGCTCGTGGACCTTTTCGGCCGCACAAAGGTGGTGATCGGCGTCGTTCATCTGGCGCCGCTGCCTGGCGCGCCGCGCTATGACGGCGAGGCTATCGAGGCGATCTACCAGCGCGGGCTTGACGACGCCAAGGCCTATCTCGACGGCGGCTGCGACGGCGTCATCGTCGAGAACCATGGCGACATCCCGTTCGCCAAGCCTGATGATATCGGCCCGGAGACGGCGGCCTATATGGCGGTGGTTTCCGACCGCATCCGCCGCGAACTCGGCAGGCCGATCGGCATCAATGTGCTGGCCAATGCCGCGATCCCGGCCCTGGCGATCGCCAGCGCAGCCGGCGCCGGCTTCGTGCGAGTCAATCAATGGGCGAATGCCTACGTCGCCAATGAGGGCTTTGTCGAAGGCGAATCGGGCCGCGCGGCACGCTACCGCGCCAGGCTGCGTGCCAACGGCATCCGCATTTTCGCCGATGCGCATGTCAAGCACGGCGCACACGCCATCGTCGCCGACCGCCCGGTGGAGGAACTGGTCAAGGACCTGGTCTTCTTCGACGCCGACGCCATCATCGCCACTGGCCAGCGCACCGGCCACGCCGCGGATTTGGGCTACATAAGTATGATCAAGCAGGCCGCCGGCCTGCCGACGCTGGTCGGCAGCGGTGTCACGCCGGACAATGCCAAGGATATCCTCGCCATTGTCGACGGGGTCATCATCGCCAGCGCGCTGAAGCACGACGGCGTCTGGTGGAACCAAGTCGACTCTGCTCGAGTAAAGGCGTTCATGGGTGGTCTGAAGCGATAGCTGGACTACCCTACCGAGGGGCTTGGGGCCTAGCTTGATCAGAGACGACGGACGGGCCCAGGATACTGCGCGACCAGATCGTCGACGGTCAGCAAAGTAATGCCTTCCACAATCGATTGAGCAATCAGGATCCGATCGAAGGGGTCCTTGTGGATGGTGGAAGCCCATCCACCGCGATGGCATGCTCGCCGATGATTGGCAGCTCATGATAGCCATTGTCCATCAGGCCCGACACAAAAGACGCACACCGACCCTGACGTCAGGGCGCCCCAGACCGCGTTTAAAGGCAATCTCCCAGAGACTTGCGGCGCTGAATGTCAAGTGGTTGTCGGCATTCTCGATCTCAGCGAGGGCGGCGGGCGGGAGCTTTTCGGGCTCGCCCGCCGCCCAGAGCAGAAGATGGGTATCGAGAAGAAGTTTCATGGCCGCCAAACAGCTTCTCGATTTCGTCATCGGCCATGCGATCAAAATCGTCCGGAACTGAAAACCGCCCGGCCATAAACCCCACCCGACGCATTTCGCCGGCCGCAGGTGCGTCTATGGCAACGACCTTGACCATCGGCTTGCCGGATTTGGCGATAATGAAGGATTCGCCTTTGGCCCCCTGTCGACAAGACGAGACAGATGTCTTGGCCTCGTGGATATTGACGGTGCGCATTGCGGGCCTCTGACTTAGTCCATGGAACTTAGTCTACTCGGGCCCGATTTTTTTAAGCGTGTTTCAGTCAGTGAAGGTGAAGGATGCCGGATGCGGCCGATCCTTTCGGATCGGCCGCATGGCACGACTTCAACAAAGACGCGTAATCGATTGTCTGAACTGCATGTTTGTTGGGACTACGTCTCACCTGATGTTGGCCGAACCTGTTGGTCCGCCATACGAGGTCGGAGTTCACAGGAGCGATTTTTACAGAGCAAATGCTCTACGTCGCACTAGGGGCCGAAAGCGAAACGTCCGCTTAGGGCACTGCACCACGGCGGCGACGGGCCCGACCGAAGGCGATCGACGCGACGGGCGCCAAGGGCCTTACCGGACTCTATGTTCCCTTCACGATTCTCGGTTTAGTCGGTCGGCGGGATTGAGCCGCGCTGTCGAGGGCCAGGGCCAACCGCTTCTCGTCTTCGATAGCGCGATCGACTGCCTCAATTTCCTCTTGGAGCACCTTCAGCTCGGCTCCGTAGCTGGAGCCGTCGCTGTCCCCGATCTGAAAGCCACTTGCCCGCATTGCGTCGCGAGTGTGGTGCACGTTACGGACTCCTTCGCGTCGAGTCGCGACCAAGATTTCCCTAAACTCTCCAAGACGTTCAACGTGATTGCGAGCCATTGCGTTCTCCTATTTCGTCGTCATCGTCGCCGACGGCGATTCAGAACGGCTAAAACCTACGGAGATACCCTCGACAAAGCATGAGTGCGGAAGCTCAAATTTGAATGTCTTGCAATAGCGTGAAGCGCGGCAGGCGGAAATTGGCTTCGACCCGATCGATTTCAGACCAAATGCCAGACACTTTCGGCCGAGCGCGTCTGCGGCTCCCCCAACGGGGCCATCCGCTCATGTAATCGGTAAAAGTCGGGTGCGAGAATGGCCCGGGCCATGGACGCCCCGCCATTCCTGGTCGAGTTTGACCTGCGGCGGAGGCAGGGCAGGCTTCGGCGTGTTGGTTGTGTAAGGCATCTCAAGCAACTGCTCTCCGTCGATCAGCTCCAGATGCTGCCTTGACTTCGTCTCTCGGGCCTTCCTCGGTAGCGCTCGCTCTACTTTCGAGAACGAGAGGCGGTGGTGACAAATATCCCCTGCCCGGCACTCGCGAAGACCTTGCTCCTACGAAGTTTCGCACCGCTTTGACGGATTCCGCATCGGTCGTGATGTTGCACTGCCCTCTGGATGACGCGGTTGTCACGCAAAGGCAGGAAACGGCGTAACGAAAGCGAACGCGAAATTTCAAACTGAGACACACAACCGGGATAGAACCGGGTAGACAGCATGCCGAAACGGAACGCAAGAACGGGTGCATAAGATGACGCCTCAGCACCTTTTTGTTAGCTAATGCTAATAAAGGCGTGTAATTGCTTCAACATGTGGCCGAAGCGGCAATCGGAAAAGGGAATGCCGCGGCGCCAAGCCCTGCCGCGGTCGTCCTTGCGGCCCTTTCGTCGTCAGGATTCTTGGTTCCCTCGAGCGCACATGATGCCCCGTCCGGATGGAGCTATCCGCCGGCCTGCTGTCACGGCGACGCCGAACATGGCGAGTGTCAGCGAATCCCAAACGGCGCGGTTCATGTTCGTCTCGGTGGCTGGGTTGTGATCCTGAGGACCGGGGATCATCGGAAGATCACGCGGCAACAGCGATATTTCATCCCATATGGTGATGAGATTCCGTCGCAGGACGGCGACTATCATATATGCCTCCATCCGACCCAAGAGCATGAGAACTGTTTTCTTGTCCCGCCGGACTCGATATGATCCGGGAGCCAGCGCGAGCTGCGGCTGAGATGCGGATAGCGCCGCGCCCAGTGCCGCCCGACGGCTTCGATGATGCGTGTAAGCGAAAATCCAAATTTCCCGAATCTTGCGGATCTTCGCTGGGGTGCCGCCTCAGTTCGTACCAAACATGCGCGCCACCCCGCGAAACGTCGCCTCAGTCGAGGCTGGCCGGCGACGAGAACGGCCGATTGGCGTCCACCATGAAGATGGCCAGCTCATCAAGAGCGGTTGTGCCGGCGCTGAACACCTCCATCGGCATGTCGACCCCCTGTCCGACCATGGTCGTGCCGGCTTCGGCATAGCTCACTCCGGGGGGCGTTCTTTGGCCGAGCTTGCCGCCCAGCACATAGAAGGCCTCCGGTCCCGGATGTGTATGGATCGGCATCTTGGCACCGGGCGCTCCACCGGCACGGTTGACGCGCAGCAAATATTCGCTCGCACAGATCGGCGGAACAGGCCCGATCTCGACACCTTGGTCCCGGCAGGAGTGGTGCCATCCTTCGGCCGAGCGTGAACAGCCAGGCCTTGCAAAATCATGGTTCTGATGCGTTGTCGCAGTAATGGAAGGTGGCGAGATAGCCGGGGAGTACGCGCATGAACTCCTGTTGATGGGTCCAAGCTCTGCACTCCGCCATGGAGGTCATGGGTTTCACGTCGGGGAGCCTGATTAGCTCCCCCTGGTTGGTCAGAAGGATTGTGACAGCGATGGCGGTGAACATGGCCCGGTTATCCATCGATTTAAGGCTGGCGACACAATAACCGCCGGGGTTGGGACGGACGTCGTCTGAGGCAACCTCGTTGACATGGTTAGGACCACAGAATCTCGCGATGCGGGGATCCGGTTTTGCAGCCGTTTGCGTTGCCAAAAGAAGAGCGAGAGCGATGATGATCTTGGTGCGATTCATGTCGTCCTCCGTTTCATCCGGTGCTGCTGGGATCGCTTGGAGGCGAAGGCCGAATGGGCTAAACTAGAAAGCGCGCCAGGAAGGTGAAATGTCCCGAACGGCCCCTGAAATTGACCTGAAATCTGCTGAAACGATCACGTTTCGCGGTTTTGCCTTCCTGACGAAAAGCAAAGAACTCCGAACCGTCGAAGGCAAAGCGGTCAATCTTCGCAGCCAGTCCGCCGAGGTGTTCTCGGTGCTCGCGGCGCGACCGGGCGAAATCGTGTCCAAGGATGCGCTGATGCAGGCGGTTTGGCCCGAGACCTTCGTGACCGACGACAGCCTCACTCAATGCATTGCCGATATTCGCCGCGCATTGAGGGACGACGCGCACGTGATCGTGGAAACCCTCCCAAAGAGAGGCTACCGGCTGAATGCCAATCCGTCGGACGCGGCGGACGCAAACGCCGCAGCCGACACGGAACGTGCCAAGACACGATTCTCGCAGCGCGGCTTCATTCTTGCTGCAATCGTTCTCGCTCCGGCAGCGATCGGCGCATACTACGGCGCGGAAATATGGCGAGCCGCTCCAGTTCCTTCGAGCGACATGCCGAGGATTGCGATCCTTCCCTTCGACGACTTCAGTACCGGCGCGGATAAGGGATATCTCAGCGATGCCGTCGCCGAGGGGATCATCACCGAGCTTTCGCGGAGCAAGACTTATGCCGTCATCGCCCGAAACTCGAGCTTCAGGTACCGCGACCAGCCGGTCGACACCAGGAAGATCGGAGATGAACTCGGCGTCGACTACCTGCTCGAAGGCAGCCAGCAGAAGGTCGGAGACCGGCTGAAAGTGACCGCCCAGTTGCTGAATGCGCATGACGGATCGCATGTCTGGGCCAACACCTACAACCGGGAGATTGGCAATTTTTTCGTCGTCCAGGAGGAAATCATCCGCACGCTTGCGGATCGGGTCGGGCAGAGAATCCAGCGCCCGCTGCCAAGGAGTGACGCCGCGCAGGTCAGCGCGCTCCGCTACTACCTGATGGGAAGGGCCGAGTTGATGGGAAGGGCCGAGATCAATTTCTCTGCCGCGGGGAACGATCTGCTAAGGCAGTTCAGCCTCAAGGCGATCGAAGCGGATCCGAACGCCCAGTTCGGCTATATCGGGATGGCCTGGTCCTATCGCAATGACGCGGTATTCTGGCACAAGCAGGAAAATAACCCCGACGAGGCGTTGAAGCGGGCCGCCGAATACGCCGACAAGGCTATTCTACTCGCTCCCGACGATTCCGAGGCGCATAACATCCGCGCCAGCATCCACACCGAAGCCGGCGAGATGGAGCAGGCCCTTGCCCGGTACGATCAGGCGATCGCCCTGAACCCCAGCGACTCGAATATCCTCGTCATGAGTGCAGGCGTGCTGCTGAACGTTGGCCGCACGGACGAAGCGATTGATCGGATCGAGCAGGCCAAGGGCATCGATCCCTTCCACCCTGACTGGTTCCACTGGCAGATGGGCTGGGCGCTCTACGAAAAGAACGATTGCGGGGCTGCGCTGACGGCGATGCGGAAAATGTCTAGAATCCCGAGCGGCGCACAGCGCATGCTTGCCGGGATCCACGCTTGTCTGGGAAACAAGCGGGAAGCAAAGGAAGCACTTGCGGTTTTCCTCAAAGACTCGCCCGGCGACTCCATCAGCAAACAACGCAGGCAATGGGAGAAAAACTACCTCGCCCCCGGGGCCCTCGATCGCTGGATCGGACACATGCGGTTCGCGGGGTTGCCGGAGTGAACGGCTGTCCGGTTGTGGCCCGGCAGAAGTCCGATTGGCCGCATAAAAACCGTTGAAGCCTTTGTGTTGTGGACGGTGGTTGCCCTCAAAGCAAGATCATCCTTCATAGGAATATTGGGTGCGGGAAAGTCGGCAATGGGGCCGACTTGCGCCATAGTGCGCTCGCACCCCAACTTCTGCGACGGGCCCGATGGCTGCCGTTCATCGGCGATGCCTCGAACTTCCGCAGATGGCGCATTTGGTCCTTATCGGCTGCCGCAGAGCCAATCGCTCTCGAGTGCAGGCACTCCAGTGGAGTCCAGACGTTGGATTGGACCCTCGACCTCTACAAAAGCACACTGAGCTTCCAGTCGGGCTACGAAGCGATCGCTTCGGCGAGAAGTCGTCGTTCTCAATCGGGCGACGGGGGGATACATCGGCGAAGACGGCATAAGGGAGGATGCGCCAGACCGAGCCGACGGAATGGTCGTAGCCAAGGCCTTGGAGCGCATAGCGCCTGGCCGGGAGGCCGCCGCCAGTCAGACTTACGCAGCGCGTCGTTGAGCGAGGTGGAGACCCGAACGGGCTCGACGAGGGTCCACGGCGGTCACAATGTTGTGGTGGTGATCGCAGTAGACGCGATCCGGCGAAGTTGGCCCAGCACAAAAACGATAACCACCGGGTACTGACGGGTCTTCGCTCACCGGGAAGCGGCATTGATAGAGGCCTAGCTGAATGAGGGGGACATCTCTCGAAGTTAGTCTGATATTTTCAGGCATGATGGTTTCCTAGTTCACAGCAATTGCCGGGTGACGGCCGCAGTGCGACCCGTCAGGGGCGAGCTTCTCTCGTTTGGGAGGCTATGGATCACCATATGGTATTGGCAGCACCGTCAATGAAGCCCGACGCCCTGCTTCTGAAGCCAATAGTTTGCGACTTAAGGCCACACCCGCAAACGCATTGGCAATCTACCATCTTGTCCCCAAGGCACCCGCCCGCCGCGGTTTGCCGGCTAATTCGTGCCGTGTTCGCTGGAGGTATCACTCCTCTCTGAATCCTGCAGTGAGGCGTGGCGAAATCCGAACTCGCCCCGTAGATGCTTGACGTGGGCTTTCAGCCCGGCCTGACCCATGGTCGCCGGCCGTTTTTGCCCTTCGGCGGTGGCCCGGCGTGCTCTTGGACACGCTTCCACAGCCGTTCGCGCATCTCCTGGTTCAAGGTGATGAAAGCCGAACCGGCATATTTTCCGGTACCGGGCTTCGCCAGCAAGGCGAATGTCGCCTTGCCCGGCTCGCGCTCGACGCCCAATAGTTCGTATTCCTGGACTGTGAAGCTCTTCGTCTTCAGCCAATTCGTCGTCGGGCCGCTTCGATACGGGCTGTCGGCGCGCTTCGAGACGATGCCCTCAAGGCCCGCTTGGTCGGCAACATACGCGGCGGTAAGTGCAAAGAGGCTCGCAATCCAAACACCACGCATCACACGCTCGGGCGGTCTGCGCATTGTAAACACCGAGAACGCGTTGGCTTAAGCGCAAATCCTAGGGAACATGCTAGAATGTGCGGCTTCGCTCAACTTGAGCAAATGTCCCCAACGACATCTAGGACGCGCTGATTTCCGCTTCTTGAAAGCTTGTTATCATGATAATTTTCAGTCTCCTCGCTTAAGAATATATAGACATTTCAGTCAAACCGGCGGGGGATGGGGAGGATAGGATGAAACTGTTATCGCTTGTTGTCGTAGCTACGTTTTCACTTGCTATGTCCGCTTGGGCCGAGGATCTACCAAGTAGCGCGAAGAAAGCATCGATGGAAGAATTTAAGACTTTTGCTAATGGGAAAAAGGTAAATGTAATTATATACGACGCTGGAGCTGCCATAACTGCCACTCTTGTCTGGAACTGGAAGAAAAAACAGATAATTGGCGAAGCTTTGGTGAACAACAAAACTAAGATAAAGGTCAAAGTTCCATTGACTTTCGACGGCGACAAGGCCTGTTCACAAGACCAAGGTAAACCAGTTTGTCATCTTATCTACATTGACGACGACAAATTTTACGAGGTGCGCGACGACGGCAAAGTCCACGCGACTTCAACGTTGGTTCAATGAGACGGACCACGTCCGAATGGTTTGGTCGGCGTTTGCACGGACCCGCAAATGCCGGCCCTATTCAGTACGCTTGTCAAGTCTTACGACACCTGCACACTCGCCTCCGACTCGAGAAAACTCACCGCTGCCTTTCGCACCTTGAAGCCTGCCGATGATATGGTTTTGCCTTGGCGCACCATCGTCATCGACGAAACTTAAATAGATGTCGAATGCCCCGTCGGCGGTGATTGTTCCGGCCAAAGGCACCATCGCGGAAATTTCCGTTCCATCGATAAAGATTGTCGTTGACTGTTCGGTGTAATCGCAGGCGGAATTACCTGCGCGCCGCGTCAGTGCCCACGCGCCATCAAAAGCCTTTACCTTGACCGGAGCGCAGACACGTTCTGGGATATTCTTGATTGCGCGCAACACCTCTTTCGTCGGCTCCAGGCTGGCAAGCTTCAATCCCCGCTGCTCGGCAAAGGCTTGAAGAGCTTTCCGACTTCCCGGTCCCCATTTGCCGTCTGCCTGTCCGACAAGGCAGCCGACTCGCGTTAGCTCTGTTTGCGTTGCCTTTGTCAACGCGCGCGGATCAGCCAAAGCTTGCGTCACATCTAAATCAGGATGAGCTTCTGCAACCGCCACGCCCGCGATGGAAATCGAGGGGGCTTTGCCACGATCTGTTGCTGCCTGTTCGATCTCGTCGATCTTCAAGCTGGCTAACGCCGCAAAGGCGCCGCTTGGATACTGTCTGAGATAGGCCTCAAAGAAGCGCTTGTCCGTTTTTTCCTTGATGGTCTCCCAATAGGCGACTTCTACGTCCCCTCCTTTCGCACCCGCCGTGACAGCGGTGTTTCCGGACAACGGTTGCAAAATGACGTCGCCCGTCAGCGAGGAGTTGTCCCATGGCACTTGCTTGCCGTCGGTTGCTTCAAGCACATCCCTACGGACGTTGATGAGGTCGCGGGAGATGTCCTGGCCAGGCGTACCAAGATTCTTCAGCAGCGCAGATGTGAACGGCGAGTTCCTTCCCTCGCCGTCCAGCGCAACGTTCCCGGGCTGCGTTGCAAAGGCTATGAGCGATCCAACGCCCGTGCCTAGCTTTGCCAAGCCCCGACCGACCGACCCTGATCGCGTACCCATCGAGCGCCCAAGGTTCTGTGAGAAAGGACTGTCCCGGCAAGCATCCAAAAATACCAGGTTGACCTTCGTGGTTCGCTCCATGGCCGACAAGACGAGGTCCATGGGCACGGCTTCGAAGTCGAGGTCGTTATATGTGGATAGCCGCGCATCAACGGGAGCCATGTAGTTGGTGCCGTTCACCTGGACGCCATGGCCGGCATAGAAGAGAAGCGCCATGTCGGCACCATCCAGCTTGCCGATGAAATCTCGAACCGTGCCGCGCATCCCGCTCAGATCGAGGTCCTCGCCTGCAACCACCTCAAAGCCCAACGCCTGCAGTTTTGCGGTCATATCCACCGCATCATTTTTTGGATTGGAAAGTGGAACCGCGTATCTATAGGCAGAATTACCGATGACCAGCGCGACGCGCCGTTCTGCCCACGCTTGGGCGCTCAGCGAAACTAGAAGAAGCGCAATGGCGAAGCGAAGCGCCATCATGGCTGTATATCCTTAGTCTCGGCTCATTCAGCGGGTTCACCAGTCGATAGACTGGACAAAACCGGAGCAATCTTGCGAGACTGAGCCCGGTGCTTCGCAGTGTCAAGTCCAACGGATAGTCGGTAGTGGATCAGTTTGAAATCTGACGCTGCGCTTTTTACCGGGCGCCGTTCTTCCTCAGCTCTGGGCATATTTGTCAGTTCTTCGGCATTTGGGGTGGCACAAGTTGAACATATGGCGTCGTCGGTTCCTTATCAGGGCGAATGCGGCTGGGGGCCGGCTTCCCGTGTTTGCCGAGCGACCTAATGTATTGATAGAGCGATTGCATATCGCTCTCCTCCATCGCTCGAAGATTGTACCAAGGCATCGGTGGAGACGTTCTAATGCGCTTCAGCATCCCTACGAATCCACGCTCGCTCATTACCGAAGCATCTATCCGAAGATTGGTCGCATAGGTCGTGCCCCAAGGACCGCGCCAACCGACCGAGTTGCCCATTAAAGCCTTTCAGGATCAATCTTGCCTTCTGTTTCGCTGTAGCCTTCGGTATGGCAATCGTGACACCCGCCGATGATTGATACCTGCAACCCTCGTTCGACCGATACTTCGCCTTGAGCGAAGGCTGCAATTGGCATCGTGAGACCGGTTAATAGGAAAAACAGGCTTGTGACACGCATCCTTCCCTCCCATGCGTTCCGCTAAGCATATATGAGCCAACGTCCGAAGGCGACGGCCGCGTCGAGGCCCTCAAATTTCAAACTGACCCACTACTGGACAATCCAACGGACTTAGCGAAGGGCCTACCGCTAGCCCTCACTTCGCCGGCGGTCTATGCTGTGTAAACTCACGCCGATAGACACCGAAACGGATTGCACGCAGCTTGGCCGTCTTCACGCCGATCGGAAAGGTTCAAAAAGGGCGCCTTCTCGCATCGCTCGGATTCTTTTTCATTCTGGGAGCCTGCATTGCCACATTCTCTCCCTCGGGCGAGAAACTGCTGCGCGACGTCTTGATGACGACCATCTCGCCCTTCGTTGCGCCCCCGACAGACATCGTGATCGTGACGATCACAGAGCAGACCTTGGAAAGATTTCCCTATAGATCGCCGCTGGATCGGGGTGCCTTGGCCGACCTCGTGCAGAGAATCGATAAAGCTCATCCGAGAACAATAGGCATTGACTTGCTTTTCGATCAGCCAACCGAGGCGGAGAAGGATCGGCGCCTGGCTGAGGTTATCGAGGCGGCCGAAAGTCCCGTAATTGTCGCATCTGCATCACGCGAGGACGACCTTACCGACAAGCAACTGTCGTACCTTAGTCGCTTCGCGCCAAGCGCCATCCGCGGACTGGCGGCCCTGTCTCATGATAGGGTCGACGGAGTTGTGCGGGAAGAATTTCCAGGGCGCCTGGTGAATGGCAACTGGCAACCTAGCTTTGCATCAGCGCTCGCGCAGACCGCCGGCATATCGTCATCGCAGGCTGCGGAGAAGATGGTCTACTATCGGGCTACAGGCATTCATCCGGCACGATTTACAATATATCCGGCGCACGCCGCCGCTTTCGCGCCCCCGGCCTGGTTCGCCGGGAAGTTCGTTTTGATCGGCGTTGACCTCCCGCTGCAGGATCGTCATGCAACCCCCTTTGCCGTGCTGAACGGCTCTGTTGCCGGAGCGCTGCCGGGTGTCGTTATTCATGCCAATGCGCTGGCGAGATTGATCAAGGGCGACAAAATCATTACGCCAGAGGCGGTGGCGGCGTTTGCGCCCTTCGTTCTCGCGACGGCGCTCTGCATCTGGGTCGCTTGGCTCCGCATATCAGTGTTGGTGAAACCTGTGGTCATCATCGGCGCAGTCGTTTCGGTTTTGATCTTAGAAGCAACCGCGTTTGCCAAGGCCGGAATTCTGTTACCTATGGTCGCGCCGTCGATGCTGCTGCTAGGGCTCTCCGGATTCGTCGCAATTCTGGCATGGCACCGGGACTCGAAAGAAAGGCGTTTCGTCCAGAACGCGTTCTCTCAGTATCTCAGCCCGGCAGTCGTGGCAGAGCTAGTCAGCAAGCCGGCGTCACTGCGCCTCGGCGGATCCGAACGCTTGATAACGTGCGTGTTCACCGACCTTGAGGGATTCACCAGTTTGGGCGAACGGACGGAACCAGAGGTATTTGCTACGGTTCTGAATGAATACCTCGAGGCGGTTTGTGGTCTCTTCATTGAACATGGCGCCACGATAGACAAACTAATAGGCGATGCAGTCATTGGTTTTTTTGGCGCACCGGGTGTGCAGGAGGACCAAGCCGAAAGGGCCCTAAAACTAACGCTTGCTACCGTCGCGATGTCTCGAAGATTTCGGACAGATCTAAAGTCTAGAGGCCATGACGTTGGCGTCACTCGTATCGGCGTCCATCGAGGACCTGCAGTTGTCGGAAATTTTGGGGGCAATCGATTCTTCAACTACACGGCCATGGGCGATACGGTGAACACCGCTGCCAGGCTCGAAGGCGCGAACAAGTTTCTAGGTACCGTGAACTGCATCAGCGATGAGGTGGCGAACTCTTCCGATGACTACCTGCTTCGGCCGTCCGGTGTGTTGTGTCTGAAAGGCAAGACTGAGTGGATCTCAGCCTTCGAGTTGCTGGAAGACGGGCGTATGAATCGCGAGATGGTGGAGGCTTACTCGCAAGCTTACTTGCTGATGTCCGCGCGCGACAAGACTGCCGCTGCTGCCTTTGCATCGCTGGCCATTCAATATCCCAACGATGGCCTCGTTGCTTATCACCTTGGGAGACTGAAGCAGGGTGAGGCTGGCGATAGGATCTATCTTGAAGGCAAATAAAACAAGCGTATGGTTGAACGTGCGTCATGTATCGGCAACCCAAAATCATTTTCCTACTGGCTGCGGCCATCGCAGCAGTTGGTTCCTACTCGAGCGCTCTTGCGGCCAGCGAGTATGTCGTTGTCGCTGTCGATCCTCCCGCGGACAGCCCTCAGCTCGGCAAACTGTTCAGACTGGGCGACCTCGTGCATATCGAGGGTGGATCGACTGTCACTTTGATGGGTGACGATGGCTCGGTCACTGCGTTGCCGGGACCCGCGGATATTGTGGTGACCGACGACGCATCGGATTCTGGATCAACGTCTAACGGGGCGGCAGGCGCTTCTTCGAGTTTGACTGCGATTTCGGATCTATTGGGGAATGCCACTGGTCAGCTCCAAACCATAGGTGGATCTCGTGGCGTTTCCGACACGACGGCCGCCACCTTGGAACCTTGGATGGTGCCGGTCGAAAATGGTCTGACAGGCTGCGTTTATGACCTCAAACTGGAGCTTTGGCGCCCACCGGGGCACAGGGCGGATGTTTCGGTTGCCTATAATGAAGAGTCGCTGGCGACAAGCTTGGTCTGGGACAAGGATACCCCAATTTTGGCAATTCCCGGAAACGTGCCACCGGATCTTCGATCCGTTGGGTTGGTGATCGACGATAAGTCATTTCGAATGCCTATCGTGCATTTGCCCACCGGCTTCAGCCCGTCGGATCATGTGGGACTGTATGCCTGGATGATAGGAAGCGGTTGTCTTCTTCAGGCATCCGCCCTGATCCGGAACTTGGCTAACCGATAGACCACCAGGGGTGGTCACTTCACGGCACACTGGAAGCGGTAGAGGCGCGCCTTCGCGTCAACCACCGCCATATCGAGCCAACTTCTCGATGGCGCGCTAAGGAAAGCGATCGCCTTGTGCCCAGCGGGTACGCCGACTGCAAGTTTGCGGCGCACGAATTTAACGCTTTCGTTGACGTAGACTTGGACGGTTGCCGAATAGCGGCTGAAGTAGATATGCAGGTGGCAAAACGTCGTGCTCTGTTGCGAGGCTATGCTGGATCAGGGGGTCCGTCCAGAAGAGTTCTTCCTGCAGAACCGGCGATCTCGAGATGCCACCGACCCTCCGCATGCCCCCTCGGAACGCTGGAAGAGGGATGGTGCGTCGCACAAAAATATTGCAATGCACTATAAATGCCGTAACGTCAGTTTCGTAAATGAACGAGACGGCTTTTGTGAAAGGCCGTCCACCGGACAGGATGGAAACTATGGCCAAGACTGCTGACACCGTTGAAAATACCGCATTCCCCACCTTCGACGCGTCGAAGGCTGCCGACCAGGTCCGCGCTGTCGCCGAAAAGGGCGTCGAGCAGTCGAAAGAAGCCTATGCGAAATTTGCGTCAGGCACCGAGACGACCCAGAAGGCTCTGCAGTCGAGCTTCGAAACCGCCAAGACCGTCGGCAACGAGTTGTCGCTGAAGACAATTGCTGCTCTGCGCGCCAATGCCGAAGCCGGCTTCTCGCACCTCGAAGCCCTGGTTGCCGTGAAGTCGCCGTCCGAGTTCATCGAACTGCAGACTGCCTTCTTGCGCACGCAGCTCGAAAAGACCGTCGAGCAGGCCAAGGAATTTCAGGCCGTGACGACCAGGGCTGCCGAAGATGTATCAAGGCCGATCAAGGATGTCGTTGAAAAGGCGATGAAAGATCTCAAAGTCGCCTAATTGAGTCTAAGCGATCGGAAATAACCGCGAAACAACACCTTCTCCAGCCGGTCTTTTTCCTTTTGGCTGGATGCTCTTTGGTGCCTGCGTTGCCATGGCGGTGCGGGCATGGCTCTCTCGGCTGCGATCATCCGCACAATCTGACGGCGGCGAGCGACGAGCCCGGCCAGGGCCTCGGCTTCGGTGCCGCGCAACGGGCACTTGCCGCTTGCTCGACCCAACGAAGGCAGCGTTACGGCAGCATCGGTGGTGTCGGTCCTGGCCCGCTTGCCGAGCGCATTGGCGTAGGCTGTCACCTGCCCCGGATTGACCACGACAACCGCCAGGCTAGACTAGCACCCTGTCCAAAGCGGCAACGGCTAAGCGCGATATCCTGCCCCATTCTTGGCACGTCGAGCCTTGACATTCGCCTGCGGCAAATTCAGCTGGGCCTTCGTTGCACGGATGGCGGTGCGACGCGGCCTTTCATCTGTGAGCGGCAGCGCGGACGCCGTCAAACGGCAGAAACTTCAAATCCATCATGTTGGCTCATTGCCAAAGCACCGCTTCAAGACAACAATGACCTCGACGCCGGCGCGCCAGACGCGCACAAAAAGAGCGTTGGAGGAAATGGAGGAGGAAGCCGCTGGCCAAGTCACGGACGCGCTATGCATGCGGCGTTTCGGTGCTCACGACCGACGAATCTGACGCGGATGCATTCGCCCGGGCGGTGGCAGCGGAAGCAGCGGCCATTGACGCCGGGTTTGCCCTCCTGTTTTTCTCGCAGAGCCTCATAGAGGCCGTCACCCTGTCGGAAGCGCTGAAGACCCACGCGCCGGCGCTCCACTATGCCGGCTGCTCGACAGCCGGTGAGATAACGCCCAAGGGGCTGGAGGAAGGCCAGATCCTGGCTATGCTGCTTCCCTCCGTATCGTTTTCGGCAGCCAGCACCATGATCGAAAATCTGTCCTCATCGGGCATGGACGGGATTACCGGCGAAGTCGAGGCGCTGAGGCGTTCATTACACGAGCGCCTCGGGCACGAGCGGGCCGACACCACTTTCGCGCTCTGCTTGATCGACGGCCTGTCTTATGCCGAAGAAGCGGTGACCTCCGCCATCCATTGGGGGCTCGACGACATCCCACTGATCGGTGGGTCGGCTGGCGATGATTTGAAATTTGAGACAACACGGCTGATCTCGAACGGCAAAGTGACCTCCGACAGCGCCATCATCGTGCTGGTCACCACGGAAATTCCTTTCCACGTGTTCAAGACCGACAATTTCGTTCCCACCGACGAGAAGCTGGTGGTGACGGCATCCGATCCCGACCACCGCATCGTGCGCGAATTCAACGCCACCATTGCCGCCGAGGAATATGCCGCCTCGGTCGGCGTCGTCGCGCAGATGCTGACGCCACTGAGTTTTGCCTCGCACCCGGTGGTGGTGAAAGTCGGCGGCGAATTTTACTGCCGTTCAATCCAGAAGATGCACGCGGACGGCTCGCTGTCGTTCTTCTGCGCCATCGACGATGGTGTCGTGCTTGCCGTCGCCCAGCCTAAGGACATGGTCGAGGCGACCCGCGCCGCGCTCAGCGACGTCAGCGAAAGGCTTGGCGGCATTGACCTGATCCTCGGTTTCGACTGCGTGCTGCGCCGGCTCGACGCGCGCAATCGGCAGGTCTATCGCGAGATTTCGGAACTCTACAAGGTCAACAACGTCCTCGGCTTCGGCACCTATGGCGAACAGTACCGTTCGATGCATCTGAACCAGACCTTCACCGGCATCGCCTTCGGTGAACGCAATCCGGCCGAAGCGGCGGAGTAGGAAATCCGGGATGCCGCTCAGGAACATCGACGACCTGGAAAGGCTGAAGAAGATCAACGCCGCGCTGATCAGCCGCGTCGAGCGTTCCATGGACCAGCAAGGCAATGCCTTTTCGCTGTTCCAGACCGCCATTTCGCTTGAGAGCCGGGTGCGCAGCCGCACCGAAGAGCTGCATTCGACCTTGCGCCGGCTGGAGCAGTCGAACATCGACTTGAACGCAGCCAAGGAAAACGCCGAGCTGGCGAACCTGTCCAAGACCAGGTTCCTGGCGGCCGCCAGCCATGACGTGCTGCAGCCGCTGAACGCCGCGCATCTGTCGGTCTCGGCGCTTGCTGAAGTACAGACCAGCGAGGAAGGCAGAAAGCTGGTCCGCCAGGTCGAGCGATCGCTGGAGACGATGGAGGACCTGCTCCGCACCTTGCTCGACATTTCCAAGCTCGATGCCGGCGTCGTGCAGCCCGACATCACCGATGTCAGCCTGGAGACGCTGTTTTCGTCTCTTCGCTCGGATTTTCAGCCGGTCGCGGAGATGAAGGGGCTGACGCTGAAGTTCCGGCCGGTCGATGCGCTCGTTCGTTCGGACCGAACCTTGCTACGCCGCATCCTGCAGAACATCCTCTCCAATGCACTGCGCTATACCCGCTCGGGCGGCGTGTTGGTCGGCACCAGGCATCGCGGCGACACCATCCGCATCGACGTCGCCGATACCGGCTGCGGCATCCCCGACGACCAGCGCGAGGCGGTGTTCGAGGAATTCCATCGCGGCGTGATCCCGACCGATGCCGGGCTTGCCGCCGGCGGGCTGGGGTTGGGGCTGGCCATCGTGCGCCGCATCGCCGCGGCACTCGGCCATCCCGTCACGTTTTCGTCGAAGGTCGGACATGGCACGATTTTCCATATCGACGTTCCGGTCGGGATCGGCGACACGGCCGATCCAATCGCCAGCACCGTCGACATGGAGCGGCCGCGCGGCTACGGTCTGTTCGGCACAAGGGTGCTGCTGGTCGAGAACGACATCGACGTGCTGCAGGCGATGACCTCCCTGCTCGAGCGCTGGCAATGCCTGGTGCGCCCCGCCACCTCGACCGGTGATGCGCTCGACATGCTTGGCGACACCGACTGGTTGCCAGATATTGTCATAGCCGACCAGCATCTCGACGGCGGCGATCTCGGCACCACCACAATCGCCAAAGTCCGTGATTGTCTCGGCCGCGCGGTGCCGGCGCTGATCGTCACCGCCGATGGTTCGGAGACAATCGCCAACGCCGCCCGCGCCGCCGGCATCGAGCTGATGCGCAAGCCGCTGAAGCCGGCCCAACTGAGGGCGTTGCTGGCGCATCTGCTGGCTTGAAGAATGGCTAACGCGATCCTCGACTACTTGGGAAAACCGGCGTCATCTCTTTTGACGTCACCGCCTTTTGAATCCTGGAAATTCAAACGAACTGTAGATCATGATCTTCCGGAAATCCGCATAGATTACGTTTCTGCGCGTCACAAATTTTCCTTCATCTGCGATCGCGATGAAAAAATAGACACCATATTCATAGAAGCTGACAATTTGGATCGAGACCTCCTTGATATCCCCTTTTCATCCAGTCGCAACGACGTGCTGAATATCTTTGGCGTGCCCTCAAAAAGCGGCGCGGCACGGAGAGATCCTTTTTTGGGTGAATACGGCCCTTGGGACCGCTTCGACGAGGCACATCATTCAATACATATCTCATATCACGCTCATGCAAACCGGATAACAAGGGTGACGCTTATGCGCGCCGACGCGGTGCCGTGACTATGCCGGGCATGCCCATGCGCGACTGAGGGGCCCCGGGAAACCCACAATGACAGTGCAGTTCTACGGCACCTTCGACTTGCCCGTCGGATGGGAAGACGTAACTGACAACCCCCCGAGGGATCGCCGCCTACCTTAGTTTAAAGAATCAGATGCCGGCGGCACCCTTCAATTCTCTATTGCGAAATATCGAAGCGGGGAAAAGCCAATGCAGATTTCGATGTTCTTAGAACGTTTATGATCGAGTTTTGTCGAAACAATTTCATGGATGTCGAGCGGATTTTTGAGAGAAAATTTGGCGACGTAATGTGTGTTGGCGTTTCGTCGCGGACTACAGATCAAACCTTATTGGCCTGGTATTTGCCGAATGGAAACGATTTTGCATTCGTGACCTACCTTGCGCAAGGCGAGGAATACGATCTCATCGATGAGTTAGGCGAAACGAGAGAAATCATTTCGTCTATATCATTCGGATAGGGAGCAGCAGATCAAACGCCTTCGAGACATTCACCTGATCGCAGCGCCTTGCTGCTTCGTTTGCAGGGGCATCGGCACCGACCCTCAAAACCCCGCCGGATCGCGAAACAGCTCGGCGTTGTCGAGCTTCGAGACCTCGATCACCGCCTGGGTACGGCTGTAGACGTTGAGCTTGCGCAGGATTTCCGAGACATGCGCCTTGACGGTGGTCTCGCCGACCTGCAGCTCGTAGGCGATCTGCTTGTTGAGCAGGCCCTGGCGCAGCATCTGCAGCACCTTGAGCTGCTGCGGCGTCAGCGTGGCCAGGCGCTGCACCATCTCGGCGCGGTCGGTGCTGTCGGCGTCGCGCGGCCGGCCTTCATAAGTCTCGGGAACATAGATCGCGCCTTCCATCACCGAGCGGATGGCGGCCGCAAGGTCGCTCTTGCGCGCCGATTTCGGGATGAAGCCGGCCGCACCGTAGGACAGCGCCTCGGAAATGATCTTCGGTTCCTCATAGCCGGAGACGATGACCACCGGCAGGCGCGGATAACGCGTCCTGAGCTGCAGCAGCCCGTCAAACCCATGCACGTCGGGCATACTGAGATCGAGCAGCGCCAGGTCGAACGGCTTGGCATCCGTCAGAAGCTCGAGCGCCTCGGCAATCGAGCGCGCCTCCACCGTGTCGACTTCCGGATAGGCCATCTGCACGGCACTATGCAGCGCCTCGCGAAACAGCGGATGGTCGTCAATGATCAGGAACCTGGCGCGATCGGTCATCAGCTTCATTTCGGTTTGGTCTGGCCTAGAATAGTCCTGCAACCATGGCCAGCTTATTGGCAAATAGTACATTGCCATCTTGGCCGGCTAAAGCAGAATGTGGCCATGATTTCCGCCGCGCCACGCGGCAGATGTGGCCGTTCTGAAATGCATTGCCTTGCCCGGTGGCCCAAATCGGCCGAATGTGCCGGCGACGGATCCATTGAAACAGAGACAGGTCGTGACCGCCTTCCGACTTCGCGTGACAGCCAGTGACCGCCGGCTTTCGCACTGTTGCCGGCCGCCACACGACGCTTCCCCGACGCCCGCCTTGTTCGCGGCCGCACCGATGGTATCGGCTGGTCTGGCGTCGCCTGGTATACGAGCTGGTTTCCTGGACAAAACGCAGCAAGCTGATGGTGCCGCCGTTCACGCCAGGCGCTCGATAATCGTGCTGGTAAGGAGCACCACCTTGCCGCCATCGCGCTTTGGGCGCGACTTTGCCCGCGATATCCAAGCTAGTCGACGATCTGGGCCGCGCCAAGCCAGAACCAACTGATCGCAGTCGCTGATCTTGAAGAGCCATACGATCCGGTTGGACCAATTTCAGCGTATTCCCGTTGAGCCCAGCGCCCCCCGAGGCTGACAGCACGTCAGCAATGACTTACGAAGCGTGTCCGTCTACGCGCTCGCCTGCGTTCGTTCCAACGCCTGGGACCGGGCGATTTCGTCCGGCCCCAAAGATAGCGTCTGATCAGTCGTTAGGCCGGCAACGCGCCGGATCTCTTGGCCGTCCAGGTGGCGATATAGTCCATCAGTCCTGGATTGAGGCAATCATAAGGTTCGAGCCCGATCGACTTCAGCTGTGACCTTATGCCGTCCATGCGGCTCGGATCGACACCGGACTCGATGATCGAAGAGACAAAGGCGGTGAAGCCCGGCGGCGACCAGCCGTCTTCCTGGAAGCGTTCCGGATGGATGAAGGACAGTCCCTTGAACGCGTGGTCGCGCTCGACCGGGCCGTGCATGTGGACGCCGCAGCCGGTGCAGGCATGGCGCAGGATCAGCGCGCCCGGATCGACGATCTTCAGCTTGTCGCCGTTTTCGGTCACCGTCACGTCGTTTGTACCGGCAACCGCCACGACCGAGAACAGCGCGCCTTCCGGCTTCCAGCATTTGGTGCAGCCGCAGGCATGGTTGTGGGCGATCTGGCCCTTGACCTTCACCTTGACCGGGTTGCTGGTGCAGGCGCAGACCAGCGTGCCGCCGGCAAAGTCGGCCTTTTCCCGTGGCAGTCCATTGTCGATTTTAGGATGCAGTTTTTCCGGCATTTTTGTCTCCTCCCTGGTTGAACATCTGCATTTTTCGGCCGTTGGCTGGTTAGCCGACGGCTTTCTCCTCGTCAGTAAACCACCACGCTCCTGATCGACTTGCCTTCATGCATCAGGTCAAAGCCCTTGTTGATATCCTCGAGCTTCAGCGTGTGGGTGATCATCGGATCGATCTCGATCTTGCCGGCCATGTACCAGTCGACGATCTTCGGCACGTCGGTGCGGCCGCGCGCGCCGCCGAAGGCGGTGCCCATCCAGGTGCGGCCGGTGACCAGCTGGAACGGCCGCGTCGAGATCTCCTGGCCGGCGCCGGCAACGCCGATGATGACCGACTTGCCCCAGCCGCGATGCGAGGCTTCCAGCGCCTGCCGCATGACTTTGGTGTTGCCGGTGCAGTCGAACGTGTAGTCGGCGCCGCCGATCTGGTCGGCGCCGCGCTTGGTCATGTTGACGAGATGAGCCACGACATCGCCGTCGATCTCCTTCGGATTGACGAAATGCGTCATGCCGAATTTCTCGCCCCATTCCTTCTTGTCGTTGTTCAGGTCGACGCCGATGATCATGTCGGCGCCGGCAAGGCGCAGGCCCTGGATGACGTTGAGGCCGATGCCGCCGAGGCCGAAGACGACCGCCGTCGCGCCTTGCTCGACCTTGGCCGTGTTGATGACAGCGCCGATGCCGGTGGTGACGCCGCAGCCGATGTAGCAGATCTTGTCGAACGGGGCGTCGGCATTGACCTTGGCCACCGCGATCTCGGGCAGCACGGTGAAGTTGGAGAAGGTCGAGCAGCCCATGTAGTGGAACAGCCTGTCCTTGCCGATCGAGAAGCGCGAGGTGCCGTCCGGCATCAAACCCTGACCCTGGGTGGCGCGGATGGCGGTGCACAGATTGGTCTTGCGCGACAGGCAGGACGGGCACTGCCGGCATTCCGGCGTATAGAGCGGGATGA
>NZ_JAMYME010000035.1:0-63982 GCF_040318345.1 Mesorhizobium sp. M1169
CCCCCACCCCTTAAAAAACAAGATATTTGCGGCGCGCGCTATTTTTTTATAAAACCCACTTTTTAAATCTCCACCCCGTGTTTGGTTTCGCGGGGGGGGGGGGCGGCCCCCCCCCCCCCCCCCCGAGGCGATCTATTCAGCGGCCATGTTCGGCTCGCTGTCTTCAATCTGCGCATCGTCGTCTGAGAGGAATTCGGGCAGCTCTTCCCCACAGCCGTCGGCGCCGGCGCCGCTATCAGCGCCAGCACTGCCGTCGAGGTCGACCAGGCGCAGCGGCTCGGGCAGCCAGCCACTATCGGTCAGCAAGCGCTCGGCCTCCTTCGCCATATCTCCCTTTTTCAGGTGCTCAATCAGCTGCGCGGCCTGTTCGCCCCTCGCCTCCCGCACCGCCTCGAGAATGCGAGACTTGGTGATGCGGCCGAGATAGTTTTCGACTGTCGGTGTCCAGCCGGCGTCGACCATATCGAGACCGACCGCGCGTGCCAGTCGATCAGCTTGCGCGATCCGCTGACGAACTCCGTGTGCCGATATAGCGCCGCCATAGCGGTCGCCTTTCTCCTGGAGCGCGTTCACGCCGTAGCTGACGCAATGGGCGAGCAACGCCGCGCGGCTGGTCTCATCAAGTGAGGCGATCCAGTCCCAAAGTGCATCGTCCTCGGTCGGCAGGTCCGATTTCCAGGCCTCATGGCGTTCGGCCACCGATTTCGCCGAGGGGCTGTCCTTCAGGTCACCTGCCTGCAGAGGGAAGAAGACGTGACGGATCGAGGCCTCCAGGCACCCGTTCGTGGTGCGGTGCTGGAACGTGTCAGTGACCAGCTTGTGCAAGAGTGCTGTCAGGGCGACGTGAGGGTTGCCGGCAACCGCGTCGCGCAACGCCAGCGTCCGGTGTGCGCTCAACTCTGTCACCAGTCGGTCCGGCAGGGGCTTGACCGCGTCGTCCTCGTCTTCCTCGCACTCGACTGCCTGGCCGCCAACGGTGACAACGGCACGGTGCACCGACGAGTTGTCGGCAGCCCCGGACCCGCCATCCCTTTTCGATTCATTCGCGCCGTCAAATGACATCGGCGGCACGTCCTCAGGCCGGACAAAGCCGCGGTCGACCGAGAGCGAGCCGTCGGCGTCGATGCTGACGAACGCGCCGGCGATGGCGATGTCGGCCGGATCGAACTGCTTTGGGCGCTTGTCGAAATTGGCGAGCGCGGTCTCGATTTCACCGAGTCGCTGATCGACGTCTTCGGGCAGCTCGTCAGCACCCTCATATTCGGTTTCAAGCTTGGCATGCTCGGCGTTGAGGGCATCGATGGTAGCCTGCTCCTCGGCAGAGAGATCGAGCGGATCACTCTGCAGCTGATACAGCCCACGCGTTGCGTCGTAGGGGAAGCTGACAGCGACCTCGACCCACTTCCAACCCTCGGCTGCAACTTCCTGGGCAACCGCCTTTAGCTTCTCGGCGACCAGGCGGTCCAGCATCGCTGCATCCTGCAGCCAGCCGCCGTCATCCGACTGGAACAGGTCGTGCATGACGATACCACCCGCGGCCTCATAGGCGTCGATCCCCACGAAGACGGCGCGCTTGTCGGAGGCGCGCACCGTCGTTTCGGTCAGCATGCGCCGGATTTGATAGGGCTCTTTCGACCAGGCATCCCTGATTGCCTCCCAGACCTGCTCCTGGCGAGCGCGGTCTTCAGAGACCGTGAAAGCCATGAGTTGCTCCAGCGTCATCCCGTCATCGGCATACACATCGAGCAGCACTGGCGAGACAGAAGCCAGCCTAAGCCGTTGCTTAACGACGTTGACTGACACGAAGAAGGCTGCGGCAATCTCCTCTTCGCTCATGCCTTTTTGGCGCATGTCCTGGAAGGCGCGAAACTGATCGAGCGGGTGCAGCGGCGCTCGCTCGATGTTCTCGGCGAGCGACACCTCCTCTGCAACGATCGCGCTGTGACGGGCGCGCACGACACAGGGCACGAGGGCGGTCTTGGCGAGGCGCTTTTGCTTCACCAGCAGCTCAAGCGCGCGGAAGCGCCGGCCTCCGGCAGGTACCTCAAACATGCCAGTCTCGTTACCGTCGCTGTCGACAACGGGCAAGACGCTGAGGCTCTGGATCAAGCCGCGGCGGGCGATCGAGGCCGCAAGATCCTCGATCGAGATGCCGACCTTGACGCGACGGACATTGGACTGGGAGAGCACCAGCTTGTTGAAGGGAATGTCGCGCGAGGACGACAGGGTGATCTTCTGAACGGCAGTAGCCATAGGATGTACTCCGCGACGGGCGGCCGAGAGCCTCTCTCTCGACCTCCAAACCCGTCATGAGAATTCCGTCACTCCTCTCCCTCCGATGTGCTCGGCACGACATTTGTCGCGGAGCAGCAGGTCGGTCCTGGCGCGCTGCAACGACTTCGCCGCAGCTGGGGTCCCGCATCGAGGCAGACTTCGGTCACGAACGCATCCGCAGCAAGACGCCGAACTGGAAGCGGGGGGCCATTATTCTGCCTCCCGCCGATCGTCGTCAGCGGCGACTTTGTCGGGCAAGAATCCCAAGAGATATTCCGCAGCCCTGCTCGCCAGAGAGGCGGCGCGAACGATCGCACGGTTATCCTCGCGCAGCACGTCTAGCCACGAGCCGATATAGTCGGCGTGACGCACGGTCGGCGTGATGCCCAGCGAGGCGCAGCAGAAAGCCGCACTTATCTCGGCAACCAGCTCTTCGAAGGCATACTTCTTGGTGCCGAAGGAACCGGACATATCCCGGTTGAGGCGTGAGGCATGACCGGTGGCGTGCCCGAGTTCATGCAGGGCGGTCCGATGCCAGTTGATCGGCTCGAAGTAGGCTTGGGGTGGCGGGACCCGCACATAATCGTGGTCCGGAGCGTAGAAGGCGCGGCTGCCACCAACCCGGAAATCGATCCCCGTCTTCTTGATCAGCCTCTCGACCTTGGGCTCGATCAGTCCGAGTAAGGGCGGGGGCGTGGCCACCGCAACACCGTCGGGCAGCCCGTCGCACTGCGCGGCGTTGAACACCGTGAAGCGTTTGAGGAATGGGATCGATCGGGCTTGCTCGCCGGTTTCGCGGGCGCGTCTTTTCTCGTCGTCGGGCACGAACCGATGAGCGTAGACGACTGTCGTCCCATGCTCACCCTTGCGGACGCTACCGCCAAGCGCGAGCGCCTGGCGGAAGGTCAGTCAGCTCTGTCCGGAAAAGCCCTGCTCGATCACCGAACCCCAGAGGATCAGGATATTGATTCCAGAGTATTGCCGGTCGGTGGCGGCGTTCTTCGGCATGGCGAGCGGCGCCTTCGCAGCCGTCGTTCCCCATGGCTGAATCCAAGGCAGGCGACCGTCCTCCAGCTCGCCGATCATCTTGTTGGTGATGTCGTCATATAGGCTGGCCCGGGTGGGGGCAGCTTGGTGCTGATGCTTAGCCATTGCGAGTCTCCGCGCCGGGCGCCGGGAGCCTTTCTCCCAGCCTTCAACCCGTCAGTGCGCCAAGCGCGGGCCCTCTATCTCTATGGACTCGAACGAAGATTGCGGTTGCTGACCAACTCCGAGGTGAAAGACACCGCTCGATACCGCAGCGTGAGGCGATCAGCAGAACCCACTAAGCCGGGCACACGGGAGTAGGCCCAAGCGACCCGGCAGTGAGTCCATGAAAACGGAAGCCGCACAGACAGGCGAAGCCAGTCAGGAGCGGTTTCACCGGCCACGGAAGTGGGGAGCCAGCCGAAAGGCTCGTGGAGTGCGCGTCAGCGCAACCGTTCCGATTAGCAGGTCAAAGGAGCATCTTTGCCGCAGGCGCTCCAGTCGGCGCTTTTCGCAGCCGTATATTCAGAGAAAAGATCGTGCGGCAGGGCATCCGGAATGGCGAGACAGAAAAGTGTGCTCAATGCGAACCGCGATCCGTCTGTTTCCGAGCGAAACTATCGGACCATAGAGATTGGCTGAGGGCTCCGTTTTGAAAATCCCCGACCAATTCGACGAGACCACGCCCCTGCGCGTCGCGATTGCAGCACGAATTGCCTTTCCCGATGGCTCGATGTGCGCAGCCGGCCTACGCAAGGAACGTGACGCCGGTCGACTTGAAACCGAGCTAATCGCAGGAAAGGAGTACGTCACCTTGCTGGCGATCACCAGAATGAGGGAACTATGCCGCGGGCGTCGAAAGGGCCACGCCTCGTCTGGCGCGGCGAAAGCTGGAAAAAAGACGGAACGCTCCGAAACAAAGCTGGATGGTTTATCCGCGATCGAACAACGTTCATCAGCGCTGGCAGCGGCGAAAAAGGCCATCCAGGACCTGAAGCTGAAAAGGCGCTCGCGGTCTACATCGCCGGCAAGTACCACCGAGCGCGCGGTCCAGAAGATGTCTTGATAGCCGATGTCGTCAGCGTCTACCTGAGAGAGGTTGCACCGAAGCATGCCGCGCCGGAAGAGACGGCGGCTCGGCTGGACAACATCCTCGATTTCTTCGGTGAAAGGACACTCGCCGCTATCAACGGCAAGCTTTGCCGCGACTACGTCGCGTTCTGTCCCACCGAAGCCGCTGCGCGCCGCCGACTCGAGGATCTTCGTGCGGCCATCAACTACTACCGCAGGGAAGGCCACACGACTGCCGCACCGACGATTGTCCTGCCTGACAAGGCCGGTGCGCGCGAGCGCTGGTTGACGCGCAGTGAGGCGGCCGCCCTCATCTGGGCCGCGTGGCGTATGAAGCAGAAATGGAAGGGCCAGGAGAGCGACCGGCGTACCGGACGACACCTCGCCCGCTTCATGCTTGTCGCGCTTTATACAGGAACGCGCTCTGCCGCAGTTTGCGGTGCCGCCATCCGTCCAACCAAAGGGCGTGGGTATGTGGACCTCGACCGCGGCATCTTTTACCGCCGCGCCGCTAGCGCAAAGAAGACCAAAAAACGCCAGCCGCCCGTGCGCTTGCCGGACAGACTGTTGGCGCACCTCCGCCGCTGGGCGTGCACAGATCTCGATATCAGGACCAAGGCGCGCGGCAAGAGCGCAAATATTGGTCGCAAGATATCGCAAGACTTTGTGGTGGAGTGGAATGGAAAGCCCGTGGAGTCGGTCAAGAAGAGCTTTAGGAGAGCTCGCGACGCTGCCGGCCTCGGTCCCGACGTCACTTCGCACACCCTTCGCCACACCGCTGCGACCTGGCTGATGCGGGCCGGCGCCGACATGTGGCAGGCGGCGGGCTTTCTCGGCATCACCGTGGATGTTCTGATCGATACTTATGGCCACCATCATCCCGACTTCCAGGCAGACGCCGCCGAGAAGATCGCGAAGAAGCACGTCGCGGCCAAGGCGACGAAAAGCTCGCTCAGGATAGGTGACGATGAAAACGTGAAGTCGGCCCGGTGACACCACAGGTTCCCCACACAAAGCCCGAAAGCAAATGCAATCATTGCGGAGCGAGCGTGACGAAGGAGCCCAGGAACCTGCGGCTTGCCTGGTAGCGCACATCGTTCGGGACGATGGGGTCGCAGGTTCAAATCCTGCCACTCCCAAAACACAGTCGAAACCCTGTCTCGGCTCGGAAGGCCCATCGGCCTCGCCGTCGATCTGCCGCGCTGAGGTCGAGCCGTGCATGAATGCGCCGAGGAACCAGAGCCGGTAAAGAACGGATGCCCATGGTCACCACGACGCGAGAGGCGCGGCCGCGAAGCAGCGTCTTGGCAAATCCGCCACCCTTGCCCGGATAGGCCACCGCGGCCACGCCGACGACAAAATCGACGGTGATTGTCAATCTAAACCCTCCGCGATCAAGACCGTGCTTTCTGGCGACCAGCTCAGCACGACGTCCTGACCTTCCGCCAGCCTGCCAGCGCCGGTGTTCTGCACAATTACCTTGAGCGTCTGGCCGGCACGCTCGACAAAGTAAGTGCTGCTATTTCCGGCGAAGATGCGTTTGGACACTTGCCCTCGCAGCACATTCGCGTTGGCGGCATCCGGAACGTCGGCATCAATGAAGATGCGGAGGCGTTCGGGCCGCACCGCGCAGCTTGCCTTGGCGCCAGCGGCAAGCTTGGCACCCGCGCCGGCGGCAATCGCTGTGCCGTCCGGCAGTCGGATGCCGTTGCCCGTGCTGTCGCCGCGAAAGATGTTAGCGTCGCCCAGGAAAGTGGCGGCAAACTCGCTCTTCGGCCGATCGTAGATCTCCTCGGGCGAGCCTTCCTGCACCAGCTTGCCATCGCGCAGAATGCCGATGCGGTCGCTCATCGTCAGCGCTTCTTCCTGGTCGTGGGTGACGAAGATGGTGGTGATGCCGATCTCGCGCTGGATGCGCTTGAGCTCGATCTGCATGTCGACGCGCAGCGCCTTGTCCAGCGCGCCGAGCGGCTCGTCAAGCAATAGCACGCGCGGCCGGATGACGATCGCGCGAGCGAGCGCAACCCGTTGGCGCTGGCCGCCGGACAGCTGATGCGGCCGGCGGCCGCCGAGCCTGCCGAGTTGCACAAGATCGAGTGCGCGCTGTACCTCGCTGGCAATCACCGCCTTGGGCTCGCCGCGCACCGACAGGCCAAAGGCGACATTGCCAGCAACGCTCATGTTGGGAAACAGGGCGTAGTTCTGGAACACCATGCCGATGCGCCGTTTTTCGACTGGCACCCGTTCGACGCTCTCACCACCTATGGTGATGCGGCCGGAATCGGGAAAGTCGAAGCCCGCGATTTGTCGCAGCAGCGTGGTCTTGCCGCTGCCTGACGGCCCGAGCAGGGCATAGAAGCCGCCATCGGCGAAATCGATAGACACATCGTCCAGCGCCTTGTGGGCACCGAAAGCGCGCGACACGTTCGCTACTTGGACGCCAGCCATTACTTCTCTCCGCCGAATTTGAAGAAGCGCGCCGTCAGCAGCATCAGTGCCATCGACACGACAATGATGATCGTCGAGACCGCATTGATCTCGGGGGTGAATCCCTTGCGGATCGCGGCGTAGATTTCGACCGGCAGCGTCGTCTGGCCGGGCGTCGACAAGAAGTAGGATACGACGAACTGGTCGAAGGACACGGCGAAGGCGAACAGCCCACCGGCAATGACGCCCGGCATGATCCAGGGCAGCGTGACGCGGTTCGTCAACTGCCATTGATTGGCGCCGAGCGAGCGCGCCGCCTCTTCCAGCTCGTGCGCGAAGGTCTGCAGTCGGGCCGACACGACGACAATGACGTAGGGAAGCGCAAGCGCGACGTGGCCAAGCAGGATGGCGAACAGGCCGCGCCCAATGCCGACGCCGAAGAAGAAGATCAACATCGCCGTGCCGGTTATCAGCCACGGAATGGCGATTGGCGGAAACAGCAGCGCCTGCAGGAATTTCTTGCCGCGAAACTCATAGCGGTAGAGCGCAAGTGACGCCGCCGAGCCAAGCACGACGCAGATGATGGTAGTGATGACTGCGATTTCGACACTGTTCCAGGTGGCTGAGATAAGCTGGTCGTTCTGCCACAGCGAGACATACCATTCCGCCGTCCATTCGAACGGCAGCTGGTAGAAGGGCGAAACGTTGAAAGACATTAGCGCCATGATGATGATGGGCACATAGAGGAAGGCGAGCAATAGCCAGATGTAAAGGCGGCCGAGCCATTCGAGAACACGTGTCGTCGCCATCACGTAGCCCTCCGCAGCACCGGCGAGGCAACCGCCAGGATGACCAGCACGACGGCCAACAGGATAAAAGAGAGCGCAGCACCCAGCGGCCAGTTGAACACGGCGACGAACTGGTCCTCGATGACAGTGCCGTAAAAGGTGCCGGTACGGCCCCCGAGGATGCGCGGTTCCATGAACGAACCAACAACCGGGACGAAGACGAGCGCTGCGCCCGCCACCAGCCCCGGCATCGACAGCGGAATGATGACTCGATTCAGCACCTGCAGCCGCGAGGCGCCGAGCGAGCGCCCGGCCTCGATCAGCGAGTCATCGATGGCCTGCAGGGTCAAGTAGCACGTCAGCACCATGTAAGGCACGTAGGAGTGCACCAGCCCGATGATGACGGCCGGATAGGAATACATTAGGTCGATGTTGATCTTGAACGGCAGCACTGCGTTCAGCGCGGTGTCGAGCATGCCTCCTTCACGCAGCACCATCGCCCAGGAGAAGATGCGCACCAGCCCGTTCGACCAGAACGGCAGGATGACGAGCAGGAAAATCGCCTCTCGGCTGCGGCCTTTCAGCACCTTGGCCAGCACATAAGCGGCGGGATAACCGATGACGATGCACCACAGCGTCACCTCGAGGCCGAGGCGCAGCGAGGCCAAAAGCAATGTCAGATAAAGGCTTTGTGAAAAGAAGGCGGCATAGTTTTCGAGTGTGAACGCCCACGGCTTTCCCGACAGCGGCAGGTCGGTCATGAAGGAGAAGAAGACCATGGCTGAGAGCGGCAGGAAGATCGCAACCGTCAGCCAGAGATAGGCAGGCGCCAGCAGTGGCAAGGCCGATCTCAATCCGCTGCGCGACGCGGCCGCAACCTGTGCTGCCATGACATCCTCCTCCCAGGATGGGGAAGCATCAGCCGACATGGATGGTCGGCTGATACCGGCTTCTGCTGTTACTTCACGTCGACCTTGAGCTGCTGCCAGAGCGACAGATAGGTTTCGCGCTGGGCGTCTGTGATCGGCGCCTGGAACTGAATGCGCTTGGCGACTGCCGGGTCACCCATCACCTTGCGGTTGAACGCATCCCCGGGAAGTGCTTCTACAGCCTTGGTGTTGGCGGATACCGGGGCTCCGACCTTGGTGACCCATTCGACATAGAACTTCGGGTCGATCATGTAGTTGATGAAGGCCTCGGCGCCGGCGACATTCTTGGAACCGACCGGAATGGAGAAGGCGTCGAGCCAGGCGACAGCGCCCTCCTGCGGGATCACGAGCGAGACCGGCAGCTTGAAATGGGTCTTGGCGCGATCGGCCGAGCCGCTCCAATAGGTGCCGATGTCGATCTGGTTAGAGGCAGCCATCTGGTTCCAGTCGTTCTCCGAGCTCCAGAACGTCTTGATCTGCGGCATCAGCGAGGTGAGCTTCGCCTTGACCGCCTCGATATCCTTGATGTCGTTGATGTTCTGGCCGGTGGCAATGGCGCCGAACTGAACCGCCTCGACGGCATCATCACGGATGGTGACGCGGCCCTTGTGAGCGGGATCCCACATTTCGGCGATGCTCGTCGGCGGCTTATCGAAGGATTTCTCATTGATGGCGAGCGCCGTCAGCCCCCAGACCCACGGCACGCCATAGACCTTGCCGTCATGGACGAGCATCGGCGATCCGGCCTTGTCCTTGCTGATGTCGGGAAAGTTCGGCAGCTTGGACGTGTCGATCGGCTGAATCAGCTTTTCCGCCATCGCCTGGTCGTTGAAGGCGGCGTTGATCATGACGACATCGTAAAGGCCGGGATTGGTCCTGAGCTTGGTCAGCATCTCCTGTTCGGAATTGAAAAAATCGTTGACGACCTTGTTGCCGGTCGCCTTCTCGAAGGCTTCGATGGCCCACGGCTCGTCGGCGCCGTAGCCCTTCCAGTTGAGTACGTGCACCTCGTCGGCCTTGGCGGCAAATGCGAGTGCGGAGGTGAAGACGGCGGTCGCCGTCAGCAGGGCAGTCAAGTCGGGCATGCGCATGTTCGTTCCTCTCTGTGTTTGCCCGCTTCCCGGGCTTTGTCAGGCTGTCGGGCGTTTGGCCACTTGCTTCCGGCCATGGAGGCCGATCGGCGGACCGCCGGCATGGCTTAGGAATGTCTGGATCTCGTGGTCGGTCGGCGCTGATGAACCACCGTGGCGGGTGACGGAAATGGCCGCCGCCGCATTGGCGTAGCGCGCTGCTTCAAAAGGCGGCGCGCCGCGCGCCAGCGCGCTGACGAAAGCGCCGATATGGGTGTCGCCGGCGCCATTGGTGTCGATGGCGTCGACCTCGAAGCCGGCACTCGTTTGCGCCGAGCCATCGGCCAGCCGTATGTGGCAGCCTTTCGCTCCGGCGCGAATAACGACGCCGACGGCCTTCGGGGAGTGGTCGCTAAGAAGCCGTGACGCGAGTGTCTCGACGTCGCCCGGACCGGCAATCGCGGCCGCTTCCATCCTGTTGCAGCTCAACCAGGTGGTGCGGGCGAGTATCCGAGGCAGGATAGGGCGGGGAATGTCGACGACGACAGGTGTCGGGTCGAGGACAAGCGGTGTGTCGGCCGGAAGTGCCTCGATCCAGTCGACAAGCGCGTCTCGGCTTCCCGGATAGCTAAGCGTATAGCCGGAGGTGAACACCCAATCCCCCGGCGCGACCGAGACGGGCGCCATCATGTCAAGGCTGAGCAAGCTCTCCGCACCAGGCCACGAGACGAAGGTGCGCTCGGCATCGCTGCTGATCATGGCGACGCAATTGCCGCTGTCCATGACGGGCGATGGCGTCGTCAGTGTCTCGATCCCCTCACTGGCTAAGGCCGTGCGCAGGAAGTCGCCATTGGGTCCGCTGCCGAGCTGGCCGCCGAACACCACCTTCATGCCGGTGCGGCTGGCCGCGACCATCATGTTGAAGCCGCCGCCGGCGACTTGCGTGTAGCTCGACGCCGTCTTCTCCGTACCCGGCGCCGGCAAGGCGTCGATGCGGTAGACATAGTCGACCACCGCGCTGCCGACATGGACGAGACGCCCACTCATATCGCCGCATCCTTGCCGGGACCCGTCCTGTCGGCACGGCGCTTGGATATACGGGCCGCAACAAGGTCGGCGGTGAGCGCGCCAACCGCCGCTATGTCGATGCCCTTGAGGTCTGCAATGCGGTTCTGAGGCAGTCGGGAAAAGCCGGTGCAGGCGCCGGCCACGCCGGTCGCGATGGCGCCGATCGTATCAGTGTCGCCACCGAGATTGGCACTGATCACCGCCGCTTGCCAGGGATTACCGCCGGCGACTTCCAGCACGGCGAATGCAGCCGGAACGGACTCCTGACTGGCGACGCCGGTGCCGACCAGATCGGTGATCAGCCGGATCGCGTCCTTCGTCGCCTTGCCGCGCACAAGCTCCTGCCCCCACCCAATGCGCGCGGCAATGTCACCGCCGGTCACCCAATGGCCGAGCGTTGCTCCGCACCTCGCCGCGGCGATGGCGCTGTCGGAAGCGGCGCGCCAGTCGCCGCCGGCGACGCCGCGGCTGACGGCCGCCGCAACGGCGGCTGCGGCCGCAATGGCAACCGAGGTGTTGTGCGTGGCCCGGCAGGTCTCGGCAACTTTGGCGACCAGCGCGTCCAGCGGCTCTGGCGGCATCATGATGCCGACCGGCGCAATGCGCATGGCCGCACCATTTGTGTCGCCGCTGCGCCCCGCTTCCTCGGCCGGCACGCCATTGTTGATGGCGTCGATGGCGCGTTTGGTCGATGGTCCCAGCAGATCGTAGCTGCCGCGCGCTTTGACGTCGCGCTCCCAGTCGAGCAGCGCGTTGACCCACCGCGCATGATCGAAGCGGTTACCGGATTCGACCAGGATACGGCCAAGCAGAAGCGCCTGTTCGGTGTCGTCGGTGATCGTTCCAGCGGGAAGGCCCTTCGACACCGGATGGTCGGCGAAAGGAGCAATGAAGCCCTCTACATGGGCGTAGAGTTCGGCAATCCGGGCCGGCGACAAAAGCTGCGTCGGCATGCCCAGCGCATCCCCCAGTGCCCCGCCGACAAGCGCCCCCATGGCCCGATCAATCATATTCCCGGTGTTGTCGTCCGGCATCACTCAGAACCTCATATGCAGCGCAAAATGCGCCGGGTTGAGCAGGCTGGTCACATATTCGATCGGCCGGTCATCGGCGGCGCGGGTCAACCGGCGACCGCGAAGGAACGGCGTGCCTTGCGGGCAACCGAGGATTGCAGAGTCCTCGGCGTTGAGCATTTCGATGCCGACCCATTCCTCGCCATGGTCGGGAATGAGGCCCGCGCCGCGCAGCGTCTGGTGCAGCGAGCCTTCGCGCAGGCCGCGCAACGGCACGTCCTCCAGTTCCGGCGACAATGGCAGGCGGCTGCGCTCGATGGAGATGGCGTGGCCGTCGCTGGCATTGGTGCGCACCCGGTCGACAGCGATGAAAAACGGGTTTTCTATACCAAGCAGTGCGGCAAGACCGGGGTCCTCGATCACCTCGAGCCGCAGCGTCCGCGTCTCGGCGTTGGCGCCGGCGTTGGCGAGCGCCCGCGACCAACCGATGGAGTCATCAACGGGCTTGCCATCGAAGGTGACGAAAGAGCCGATGCCGACTTTGGTCGTGATCAGCCCGCGGTTGGACAGTTCCTCGAGGCCTTTGCGGACGGTGTTGCGGCTGACGGAGAAACGCTGGACGAGCTTGTTCTCGCTTTGCAGCCGGTCGCCGAAGCCGAGAACACCGGAGCGGATTTCATGTTCGAGAACGGTGGCGATCTGTTCGGGCTTGCCCGTGCCGGGAGACAGTTGAACCAAGCGCCGCTTCATATGGGTACCTGTTCAGTGATCCTGTATAATCCTGTTCATATCACGGCAGGCTTGTCAACGAGTGCCGCATGGAGCAGTTCGTGATCCCGAGTCCGGTTCAACAGGACGGCATAAGGAGCGTCAGCCTAGCGCCGCCGCAGCCGAGACGCGGGATCGACCGCTCCCGTCGAGGGGCATCGTTTAGCAGGAGCTCGCGACCAAGGTGAATTCCAGGATCGCAGTCGGATGGGGGGAAAGGATGCCACACGACGCACTAGATACGGCGCACGACGGCCGCCTCGCCATCGTTGATCTCGCGGTCGCCGCCTGGCGAGGCCGTCAAACTACTCCTGTCGAGTGAGGTGAATTACGAGGGTAAATTACCAGCCCGGACCCGCGAGAGGCAGGCGTGTCTTTCGAGAGTTGGAAAATCTTACAAATTTCGTCGGTCTGCTGCATTCTTCTTAAACATGGCCAAGACAAGCCGCTTGCCTTCGCGCACACTGTCTTCGAGCGGCTTCGCCTTCGCCAGATGCGCCGCAATCGCGCTAGCCAGCATGCAACCCGTCCCGCGCATTGATGCGACAAGACGAGGTGCGTCGAAGCGGATTGGTTCTTGATCGGAACGCAACAGAATATCGGTTGATCGAGGTCCTGATGCGTGGCCCCCTTTGATCAGCAGGCCCGGCACGCCGGCTGCCAGCAATTTCCGTCCCAGTCTCACCGCGTCGCTCTCGTCGGCTGGCGGTTCCGCACCAACAAGGAGCGCCAGCTCCAGGAGATTGGGGGTCACAAGGCAGCAAAGCGGCATCAGGTCGCGCCTCATGGCAGCGATGGCACCTGCTTCCAGAAGCCCCCGGCCGGAGCTCGAGGCCAGCACCGGATCGAGCACTGCCGGCACCTGCGGATTTTCGCGCAGCACGCCGGCAATGGCAACGACGATCTCAGCCGTTGCGAGCATGCCGATCTTAATTGCCGCCACCTTGTTGGCCTGTAGCGCGGCGCACATCTGATCGGCCACAAGATCGGGCTGCGAAGGATGGATTTCCATTACGGCTTCGTGCGTCTGCACCGTCAGCGCTGTGACAGCCAGGCAGGTGCGCACGCCAATGGAAGAGATCGTCTCGATATCACGTGCAATTCCAGCCCCACCGCTGGGGTCTGATCCGCCGACCACGAGCACATGCGGTTCTCGCCTCAGCGCCATGGCTTTGTCTTTTCGATCCATTCTCGCGTGCGCGCTTCGGGATCGGCATTCAACGTGATGTCGGTGACCACCGCCGCGCTGTCCGCACCAGCCTCGAAGACACCGTCGAGCCGGTCGGGGTTGAGGCCGCCGATGGAGACCAATGGGATCGGCGCCACTCGATGCTTCCACTCGCTGATCCGCTCGAGCCCTTGCGGCGCCCATTTCATCTGCTTCAGGATGGTGGGATAGATGGGGCCGAGCGCGATATAGTCGGGCTCGGCAGCGATGGCCGTTTCCAGTTCGAGATGATCGTGCGTGCTGAGCCCGAGCTTCAATCCGGCGTACTTAATCGCCAGCAGGTCGGCCGCAGCCAAATCCTCTTGGCCGAGATGGACGAAGTCGCAGCCTTCCTCAATGGCGAGCCGCCAATAATCGTTGACGATCAGTTGGCAACCATGGACCGCGCAGACGCCGTTCGCGCGGCGGATTTCCGTCCGCAGCGTGGCCTCGTCCCTATCCTTGATCCGCAACTGAACCAGCTTGACGCCAAGTGGCACCAGCCGTTCGATCCAGGCGGCGCTGTCGACGATCAGGTAGAAGGGATCGAGCTTCATGAGAAAACCGCCCTGCCGAATGTTGGTGTCGATGGCACCGCGACGTCGCGGGGTTCGAGCATCCCCGAGCTGAAAGCTTCTCGACCGGCGTCGACCGCCTTGCCGAACGCACGCGCCATGCCGACCGGATCGGCCGCCTTGGCGACCGCTGTGTTCAGGAGCACGGCATCAAAGCCGAACTCCATGACTGTTGCCGCGTGCGATGGCCGTCCGAGACCAGCATCCACGATCAGCGGGACATCAGGGAAATGTCCGCGCATCGAGCGCAGCGCCATGATGTTGACCGGCCCGAGGGCGGAACCGATCGGTGCGCACCAGGGCATCAAGACCTTGCAGCCCGCCGCAAGCAGCCGCTCGGCGACGACAAGGTCGTCGGTAGTATACGGGAACACCGCAAAACCGTCCTCGCACAGGATGCGGGCGGCTTCGAGCAGACCGAACACGTCCGGCTGCAGCGTGTCGTGATTGCCGATCACTTCGAGCTTGATCCAGGGCGTGCCGAAGACTTCGCGCGCCATTTGTGCGGTCGTGACCGCTTCCTTGACGGAGTGGCAGCCAGCAGTGTTGGGCAGGATTCTGACACCAAGCGACCGGATCAACGACCAGAATTTTTCGCCAGCCCTGCCGCCTGCCATTTCACGGCGCAACGAGACGGTCACCACCGAGGTGCCCGATGCCCTGACTGCATCGGCAAGGATGGCCGGCGAAGGATATTGAGCGGTGCCGAGAAGCAGGCGGGAGGGAAGCGTCGTCCCGAGAAGATCGAACATGCTAGCCTCCCTGCATGGGCGAGAGGATTTCGATCCGGTCGCCGTCGTTCAATTGGAATTCCGCCCGGCTGGCTTTGTGCACGAGGTCGTTGTTGACGGCGGTCGCGAGCCAATCGCCCTCATAGTCAAGCGCGGCAAGCAGCTCGGCCAGCGTGGTGGCGGCAACCTCATGCACTTTGCCGTTGACCATCAGTTTCATGAGCAAGCTCCACGGGTTTGTCGTGATTGAAGACAATTTCGCCCGCCAGGCGCGCCATGGCAGGGGCGAGAAGAAAGCCATGGCGATAGAGCCCGTTGATCGCGACGGTGTCTCCGCTCATTTCGACGCGCGGCAGATTGTCGGGAAAGGCTGGACGGACGCCGACACCGGTTTCAACGATCTCGGCCTCGCCAAAGGCCGGATGGAGGGCATAGGCGGTACCCAGAAGCTCCATCATGGAGCGCGCCGTGACCGGTCTGGCGGACCGGCTTTCAATCATCGTCGCACCGATCATGAACTGGGCGTCGGCACGCGGTACCGCATAGAGCGGAAAGCGCGGATGCAGCAACCGGACCGGGCGCGACAGCGAGAAGTCTGGCGTGTTTAGGATCAGCATTTCGCCGCGAACGCCGCGAAGCCTGTCATCGGCGGCTGCCATTCCCGTGCAATCGATCTGACGATCGAAACCGGAAACATGCCGGGCGTCGGTGCCGAAGTGGAATTTGACACCCATGGCTGCGAGCTTGTCATGAAGTGCTGCCATCGCCTGGCGCGGATCGAGATGGCCCTCATCGGGAAAGAGCAATCCGCGGCGAAAGCGGCCGGCTAAGTCGGGCTCCAGGAGCGCAATTTCGTCTTCGTCGACACGCCGATGGCCCGACGTGCGGCTGGCGAGGCGGTCGAGCTCGCCGGCATCGCGCGGGGCGGCCACGACAAGTGTTCCGCCCCGTGTCACCTGACCCGGCAGCACCGCATCCCACCAGTCGGCAGCGTCACGTCCAAGGTCCAGCACCGGCTGCTCGGCGCTTTCACGCTCGCACCATGGCGCCAGCATGCCGCCGGCGAACCACGACGCATTGCCTCCAAGGCCATGCCGGATCTCGGCGACCGTGACCGTCGCGCCGCGGGCGGCGAGTTCGAAGGCGACGGTGAGGCCGGCGACGCCGGCCCCCTTTATCAGCACCTTCATGACGGCTTACCTGGCTGAGGCGTGAGCGGTGCGCCGGTCTCGTCCGCTGGCACGTAGAGATCGCCGCCCTCGCGGTATTTCGCCGCCATCGCCGCCATGCCCTCTTTCTGTGCCTCGGCGCGGATGTCGTGAGAGATACGCATCGAGCAGAATTTCGGTCCGCACATCGAGCAGAAATGCGCCAGCTTGTGCGCCTCCTTGGGCAAGGTCTGGTCGTGGAAGGACCGTGCGGTTTCGGGGTCGAGCGACAGGTTGAACTGGTCCTCCCAGCGGAACTCGAAGCGCGCGCGGGAAAGGGCGTCATCCCTGACTTTCGCCGCCGGGTGGCCCTTCGCCAGGTCGGCCGCGTGCGCTGCGATCTTGTAGGTGATCACGCCGGTCTTGACGTCATCGCGGTCGGGAAGGCCGAGATGCTCCTTGGGCGTGACGTAGCAGAGCATGGCCGTTCCGAACCAGCCGATCATCGCCGCGCCGATGCCGGAAGTGATGTGGTCGTAGCCCGGCGCGATGTCGGTCGTCAGCGGTCCAAGCGTATAGAACGGCGCCTCGCCACAGACGGCGAGCTGCTTGTCCATGTTCGCCTTGATCTTGTGCATCGGCACGTGGCCGGGCCCCTCGATCATCACCTGGCAATCTTTCGCCCAGGCGATCTGCGTCAGCTCGCCGAGCGTTTCCAGCTCGGCGAATTGCGCCGCGTCGTTGGCATCGGCAATCGAGCCGGGACGAAGGCCGTCGCCGAGCGAGAAGGAGACGTCATAAGCGCGGCAGATGTCGCAGATCTCCGCAAAGTGCTCGTAGAGGAAGCTTTCCCGGTGATGGTGCAGGCACCATTTTGCCATGATCGAGCCGCCGCGCGAGACGATACCCGTGACCCGGTTAACGGTCAGCGGGATGTAATGCAGCCGCACGCCGGCGTGGATGGTGAAATAGTCGACGCCCTGTTCGGCCTGTTCGATCAGCGTGTCGCGGTAAACCTCCCAGGTAAGATCCTCGGCAATGCCGCCGACTTTCTCGAGCGCCTGGTAGAGCGGCACCGTGCCGATCGGCACCGGCGAGTTGCGGACGATCCATTCGCGGATGTTGTGGATGTTGCGGCCGGTCGACAGATCCATCACCGTGTCGGCGCCCCAGCGGATCGCCCACACCATCTTTTCGACCTCTTCAGCCATCGACGATGTGACGGCGGAGTTACCGATATTGGCGTTGATCTTGACCAGGAAATTGCGGCCGATGATCATCGGTTCGCTCTCGGGATGATTGATGTTGGCGGGAATGATCGCGCGTCCGCGCGCCACCTCGTGGCGGACGAATTCAGGCGTGACGAAGTCGGGGATCGCCGCGCCGAAGGCCTCGCCGTCGCGCTCAAGCTTGCCGTGCAGGATCTCGCGACCAAGGTTCTCGCGGATGGCGACGAACTCCATTTCGGGCGTGATGATGCCAGCGCGCGCATAAGCAAGCTGTGTCACCGCCTTGCCGGTCTGAGCCCGGAGTGGCCGGTTGCGGACTGGAAATTCCGGTGTTAGGCGCTCGCCCGCCGCAAACCCATTGTCTTCTGGCCGGACGTGGCGGCCGTCATAGGCTTCGACATCGCCGCGCGCGGTGACGCATTCATGGCGAAGCCGTGCAAGGCCGTTTTCGATGCTGGTTTCGACAGTCGGGTCGGTATAGGGGCCGGACGGATCGTAAGCGGTCACCGGCGGCTCGCCTGCCGTCGGATGGACGGAGATTTCGCGCATCGGCACCCTGATCTGCGGGTGGATGGCACCGGGCTTGTGGATTTTGCGTGAGGCAGGCAGCGGTCCCGTCGACACGGCGGGGGTGAGGGCATTCATCTTGAGGCTCCTTTGCTCGTGCATTGGAGACCCAGTTCTGTGCCGGAAGGATGAAAAGACGCTTCTGTCGACCTGCCGAAACAGGACCTCGGGCGTGAACTCCCGCAAAGCGCTTGCACCGTCCCTACGCCAGTATGAACTGGATCAGGTTCAACGGGTCACTGCGCCGCGAAAGCCAGCAGTATCTCAGCCCCTTGCCGGGACTCCCCTGGTGAATGCGTGAGGTTGGACGGGACGGCTCCGGTTTGTCAAGCGCGTTCTGGCCGCGGCTGATCGGCGGCCGGTCAGACCGTGCGGAAAAATCGTGCATGTCTCGGCGACAAGTCAAGCGTCGGAGATGAAGGCAAGGACAAGGGAATCGCAAAGCGTCGGACTAAAAATCGATCCTGATGATCACACCTTCAATGGGCACCAAAGGTTTGCGCGTAGATCGCCTCGATTCTTCCTGCCTCGTCACTGGTCAGCGCGGCGAATTCCTTCTCGCGCGCGCGGTTCGATAGATGGCCATCATTCTGGTGAAGAAAACGGAAGAGCAGATCGGTCAACCGCTCGGGCATGTCGATAAAGGCGTCCACCTGCTGCCGGAACTGATCGTAGCGCTGCAGAAATGCGGTTTCCTCGGGAAGGTCCCGTTCGATCGTCCGCTGAACGCAAGCATAGAGGAATTCGGCGTGCGGGGTTGCATCGAAGAACCGGTAGAAATCACCGGTGTCATTCAGCACCCGGACGTTGAATTGCGGCGTCGGTTCCCATTCCACCAACGGCAGAAGGCGCTGCGAATAGCTCTCGAGCACGCCCCTGTACTCGTTGATCTGGTCCAGGATCGCGGCCGAGACGGGAAAGACCACTCCCGGCGGATTGAAGCCGCGCATGGCAAGGACGTGGTGGATTAGGTAGCGGTGAATGCGGCCGTTTCCGTCCTCGAACGGGTGAATATAGACAAAGCCGAAGGCGAGGATTGCGGCGGCTACGACTGCATCAAGCTTTTGCGCGGGGCCCTGATCGAACGCCGCCATTCCATCGATTAGCCGCGGCAGGTCCTCGGGCCGAGCGCTGATGTGATGGGGCAAGGGCGTACCGTTGTCTCGATCATGCTCACCGACGAAACCTCCTTCTTTTCGGAAGCCAAGTCTTACGAAACGAGCGTCACCAAGTACAATTCTTTGCAGACGCAGCAGCTCATCGCGATCGATCGGCCAGCGGCCGGCTTCGCCGATGGCGCGGCCCCAGCGCTGGATGCGATCTTGCGGCGGGTGCTCGCCCTCGATCGCATAGCTTGATCGCGAGTCTTTGAGCAAAAGAAAGGCGGCGGTCCGAGCAAGGAGGTCGCGCGGCACGTCCGCTACGATTGCCTCCGCGCGCCGCGGTAGTTCAAGGCCGATGAATTTTTCGAGAATCTTGGTGCGGAACACCAGAGGGCAGAACTCACGCGTGCCGGGGAGATTGTCCCTTACGCGATAGCGCGAAGCGGTCTTGTCGGGTCCGGGCCACTGCAGCTCGGGATCGACAACCGGAATGTATCGTCCGGCCTCCGCGTCCGGCAGATCGATACGCGCGTCCCTCAGCCATTCATATAAAAACCAGATGCGGCGGGCATAACTGCCGGTCGGGCTTTCACGGACCAGCGCCTCGATCGGCGCGGGACCGGTCACTTGGAACAGCCGCTTGAGGACGGCAAGGTCCAGTCCCTCGTACTTGAGCGCAAAGGTCAGGTGGCCTTCGAGGGTAGGATTTGGGGCATGGCGGGGGGTCATGATCCGCCAGCCATCCCGTTCGGTAATGCGATGATGCTCGCCAGTGGCGAACAACCTACGGGGCAAGGGCGCGGCGAGCCTGTAGGCTCCGATCAGGGCGCTGTACCCGGCCGGGGTCGCCGTTTCAGGAAGGCGGATTTCCTGAAAAACGGTAACAGGACCTGAAAATTGGTGCTGTTGCACCGCAGGCATGAAACGCGAATCCTTCCATTGAATTTTGGTTTAGTCGGCAAAACCTATGAAAAATGATCCTATCCCATGAAAATTGATGCCACAAGACAAATTTTCCGAAAACCGATTCTAAGATAGTGCTGAGGTCGATCAAGCAAGAACTCCGCCACCGGCTCAAGGAAGCGACTTCAGACCAAAAAGGTGAGTCCAGGAACCGCCATTCGCCCGTCTTAGTCACGAGGCCGGCACGGATGGCCCGCCTTACGTCGAGCCGGATTGCTCGAGCGCGCCGTTCGGGGCTCACTCATAGAGCACTCCGGTGCGCGATCCCGATTTGATAGCCGCGATCACGCTCGCGACTGATCTTGGTGACGTGGCGGCGTCGGAGTAGAAAAGTGATGCAGGATCTCGGTGGCGTCGTGTGTGTGTGACCTGAAGTGAGTTCTCTGCGGTATGGGGGGCGGCACGCAGCGCGCGTCTTCTCGGCAAACAGATCGACGAAGCGGCACCGAAGGGAAGTTCCTGGCATTCATTCTCGCCATCGCTGCCCCAATTTGCCGATCGGACTGCCGATCGATCTCGCCCAATACTTTGCGCGCGCAAGGGCCGAAGCCGAACTGGGCGGCACCTGCTCATTCGGGAGCTGACTCATGCTTGGTGCCCGAGAGAGCTGTGCCTGATCGAATGCGTGAAATCGTAGCTCGGAGTGGAGAGGCTGACGCGGTCATCTGTCACCCGCCTTCGGGCTGTAACGGAAAGCGCGACATCGTCTCCAATGCTCGTTCCCCACGTCGAGGGGCCCAGCGGCTTGGCTACGGGGGGACTGTCAGCTAGTGGCCGCTGGGCCTTGACGACCAGCGACCGTAAGAGGAGGCCCTGTGCTGGCTGACGAAAACTTGCGAGCAAAGCCACGGAAAAGCATCATTCGAACGAACTCTTTCGTCGAGACGAGGAGGGCAGTGAGGCGGTAGCCGCCGCTTTGAAGCTCTCCGGCAGCTGCTACGCTGGTCATTCAGAGGGTCGCAGTTGCGCTTGCGCCGTCATATCAGATAAGTCTAATATAATCCGCGCCCGGCCATCGAACGCGCCGCGGCGCCCTCGGGTCGGCGCTATTCATCGGGTGGGCATGTCGGGCACGCAAGGGAGGACGAAATGAGACTGGTTCAGTCATTTGCATTTGCTGCTGTGCTGCTTTTTTCGTCTGCATTGTCTGCGGCCGCCCACTCGGCTCGTGAGGACATCGAAGCGGCGTTGGTAAAATTCATGGACGCCTTCAACAGCGGAAACGCAGCAGCGGTAGGTCAAATGTATACCGACGATGCCGCCCTGCTGCCACCCGACGGCAAACGCGTCGATGACCGCAAGGGCGTGGAAGAATTCTGGCAGGGCGCAATCAAGGCCGGGATGAAGAATCTCACCCTGAAGGCGCTGGAAGTGGAAGAGAGCGGGAATCTCGCCTACGAAGTTGGCGCATTTACGCTCGGTGTGCCGAGCAAAGGCGGTGCCCCTTCCACCGTTGCGGGCAAGTACATTGTCGTTTGGAAAAAAGGGGACGACGGGACGTGGCGCCTGCATCGGGACATCTGGAACTTTGGTGCGGCCCAATAGATTCCGCGACCCGTGAGGCCGGCGCGCGCAACAGTTCCAACGAAAGTCCATGGCAATAGTTGATGGGACTGAATTGATTAACAAAATTGAACAGACTTGATGGGTCTGCTCATCGAGTCGGCTCTGGATCTATCGCGCTACCGATCAGGGAGGCGGTAAGATTCGAGCTCAGCAGAACGGCAATTCCGGCTGACCACCACTTGCCGGGACTAGAGCGTTCTCCGGCTCGGCGCGCCGCTGAGGGCTCTTGTTCATTTGGTCGTGGGCAATCCGCGGTTCTCCAAGAACCCGTCCATCTCGTCAAATGCCATCTGAGCCGAGACAACTAATTATCATTGGGCAAAGTAGCGGCTCAACGGCTCCAGAAGAAAGCAGCCCCCCGATGCTCGTTCAACATTCGAGCCCGCATCGGGCAAGTCTTTCCACGTCCGGGTACGCCATGCTGCTTCGACCGCCCCTTTCTTCTTGCGGATTTAGGAATTCGAGCTTTTCGGTTGTTCCGATCATCCATTTGGGAAACGATCGATGCCGGCAAGCAAGGTTTTATGGGGCCAGATACTCACCGCCTTTCTGATCGTCGTCGCGACAACATGGGGAGCAACACAGTGGACGGCAGGGCGGCTCGGCTTTCAAAGCCAACTCGGTCCGCCGTGGTTCGAATTGGCTGGACAGCCCGTTTATCCGCCGCCAGCCTTTTTCTGGTGGTGGTTTTTCTACGACGCCTACGCGCCGAAGGTCTTCCTGGAGGGCGCGGCGATTGCGGCGAGCGGAAGCCTCATGGCTATCGTCGCAGCGATCGGGATGTCGCTGTGGCGGGGGCGCGAGGCAAAGGACACCACGACTTACGGCTCGGCGCGCTGGGCGACGCGAGACGAAATCAAGGCCGCTGGGATGATCGGTCAGGATGGGGTGATCCTGGGTATGTTGGGCCGACACTATCTGCGCCACGACGGTCCGGAACACGTGCTATGTTTCGCACCGACCCGAAGCGGGAAAGGCGTCGGCCTGGTCGTGCCGTCACTACTGACTTGGCCGGGTTCGGCAATCGTCCACGACATCAAAGGCGAAAACTGGGAACTGACGGCCGGATGGCGGGCCCGTTTCGGCCAGGTGCTTCTGTTCGACCCGACCAATGCTGGATCAGCAGCCTACAATCCTCTGCTGGAGGTGCGACGGGGCGAGTGGGAAGTTCGAGATGTGCAGAACGTGGCGGATGTCCTGGTCGACCCAGAAGGCACATTGGAACGCCGCAACCACTGGGAGAAGACCAGCCATGCATTGCTGGTCGGCGCAATACTGCACGTGCTCTATGCGGAGAAAGACAAGACCCTCGCAGGCGTGGCGAACTTCCTTTCCGATCCAGAGCGGCCGATCGAGGCAACGCTGCGCGCCATGATGCTGACGCGGCATTTGGGTGATGCAGGCCCGCATCCTGTCGTGGCGTCGGCTGCTCGGGAACTGCTTAACAAGTCCGAGAACGAGCGTTCCGGCGTGCTCTCGACGGCCATGAGTTTTCTGGGCCTCTACCGCGATCCAGTTGTGGCCAAGGTGACGTCATGCTGTGACTGGCGGATCGCAGACCTTGTCGAGGAGGCACGGCCGACGACGCTTTATCTGGTCGTGCCGCCATCGGACATCAGTCGCACAAAGCCGCTGATGCGACTCGTGCTTAACCAGATCGGCCGCAGGCTCGCCGAAGATCTTCACGCGAAGGATCACCGGCAGCGTCTTTTGATGCTGCTGGACGAGTTTCCCGCGCTCGGCAGGCTCGATTTCTTCGAAAGCGCGCTGGCCTTCATGGCCGGGTATGGCATCAAGTCGTTCCTGATTGCACAATCGCTCAATCAGATCGAGAAGGCCTACGGACCGAACAATTCCATCCTCGACAATTGTCATGTGCGGGTGAGCTTCGCCACGAATGACGAGAGGACGGCCAAGCGCGTCTCAGACTCTCTGGGGACCGCGACCGAGTTGCGCGCCATGAAGAACTATGCGGGGCACAGATTGTCGCCCTGGCTCGGGCATCTGATGGTGTCGCGGCAGGAAACGGCGCGTGCACTGATGACGCCGGGCGAGATCATGCAGCTGCCGCCGACCGAGGCGATCATTATGATCTCGGGCCAGTTCCCAATCCGTGCGAAGAAGGCACGCTACTTTGCCGACCCGCGTCTTGCTGAGCGCGTCTTGCCGCCACCAAGGACCGGAGGGACAACGCAGAACGCTCGCCCTGACGACTGGACCGACACGACACTTCTTGCTGGGCCGGAAGGCAAATCTCGCAAGCTGAGGCTTGCCAGGGATCAGCAGGACGAGGATCCGGCCAATGGCGGCATTCGCCGCCAGCCCGAGCTTCCCGAACACGAAGACATCGCGCCGGAACGAACGCCACGCTGCGACGATGAGTTCGACCTGGACAGGGACGAGCCCGATGATGACGCCGTTCGTCGCCGCAGTGTCGATCAAGCCATGAGACGCGCAGCTCGTCAGGCCGCCCTTGACCCCGATGATGGCATTGAGCTTTGAGCGCATGAAGAACGCCAAGAAAAGACGTCTGTCTGCCTATCTCGACCCTGACGTAATGAGGGCACTGGCAGATTACGCCGGGCGGCGCGAGGTCTCGCTGTCACTGGTCGCGGAGGCTGCGCTCGCGTCGTTCCTGTCGCCTGATGCCGAAGAGCGAAAGCAAGCGGCAATCACTCGACGCCTCGACCAGATCGATCGACGTGTGCAGCGTGTTGAACGCGATATCGGAATATCCATTGAGACACTCGCATTGTTCGTCCGCTTTTGGCTCAATTCGACTCCAGCCTTGCCGGAATCGGCGCAAGCGGAGGCGCGCGCCAAGGGCTTGCAGCGCTACGACAATTTCGTCGATGCGCTCGGGCGCCGGCTCAGCAAAGGACCAAGGCTCAGGCAGGAGATAGCCGACGATGTCCCGCCAGCGCCGCCAGCAACTGGATGAGCTTGCGGCAAGACCGGCGCTTCAACAGCCCAACCCCGGTGCCCGATTGCAGAGCTATTTTGCGCAGCTGATGGCCATCAGATCACCTTTCATCGGAGCGGCGGGCCTGGGCATTCGTCTCCACAGTCGATCTCGGCCAGTGTGCGTTGCAGAATCGGAGTTCTTTCGACCGCGCATGCTTGGTTGAATTCGAGCCTTGCCGCCGGAGGAACAGGTTCTTGCCCGTGCCGTAACCAAAGGTTGCAGATGATAATCACTTTGGACAGCCCGGTGGGACGGCATCGCTCGAACCGGACATCGGACCCTTCCTTAGGCGCAATAACTTTGAAACAAATCCTGCCGGCAAGCGTTCCAGCATAGCGGGCGGGTTGCCGGAGGACCCAATGCCCGACGATGACATCGTCATTCCCCAAGACCACGACGCTTCGCCACTTCGGGAGGAGGAGTATTATGTCGTTTGCCCGGCGTGCGGCCAGGCGTTCGATATCAGGTGTATGGCAGAGGCGCTTCATCACAACGAGCTGGGCCACGAGCCCTACGACCTCGACTCGTAGTCGGCAATTACCGACGGTCGTCGACGAACGTCGACCCTGATCGAGACCAACACCGAGGTAAGTTGTCGCTCATCTGGCCGGCGTTGCTTTCCGGTCGGCCTACAACGAATCCCCGTCGCCAGGGCGGAGCTTCGCCGGCACGCTATGTCGTGACAGACACCTTGCGGGCTTTCAGCGACGACTTGATCGCCGTTGCGGGCGTTGTCGATGCGGTCGTGGCCGTCACTGACCGCCATGGCCGTCACTGACCGGGTTGTTAACCCAGGGGGCGCTTACTCCACCGCAATACGTCGCCCAGTTCCCTCGCGACGCTCCGAAGCAGACCTATGCCGGCATCGGGGCCGGGACGAACATGTGATCTCCATAATGCGTACGAACCGGAGCCTGTCGCGATTGAAATTGCTGATCGGCGAACAGGCGCTCGTTGCAGAGAAAGGTTACAATCGATCGCGATGCCCGCGTGCCTTCACGCGACGGCACATGCTACGCGTCTTGGACGGGCGGGCCGCGGCAGGTGAAGCGCGCTTGCGATGGCCCGAATCTGGCTTGCTTCTCCAGTAACCCGGAAGACGCCAGGGACGCGCTGCGCTGGACCCGTGCCCTAGCCGTCGAGCTCCCATCTATCGGTTCGTCCGCTCCATATCCGGACAGGGCCGCACCCTTGGGCTGTTCAAAGGCGCTTGCATCTTCCCTGCGCCGACACCGGCCGTTGTATCCGGAGCGTCAACCCGCTGAAGTCCGGTTGTGCTTTCTCAGCCGAGTAATCGCCGAATTGTCGACAGTGATCACCCCGCCGCAGTCAATCCGCACAGTGAGTTTGTTCACCCCGCGATCGACGCGGGTGACGTCCCCAACAAGAACCACTCTGTCGCCGGCCCGGACTTTCGGTGGCGGATCAATCGTATAAGGATGGTCATACGAAGGAATGCTCACCCTGGCGCGCCCACTGGGGAGAATCGCGATCACGATACCTGCCAGCGCCACCTCATCGCCGACCTCAAATTCGCGAGGCATGTTAACGTGCAGCATGGTCTTCCTCCCGATGCCTTCCTAATTCACGCTTTGCTAAATTAATGCCCGGCCAACCAGGTTGGTTGCTTGCAATCGACTTCGTACGGTTCCGCACAATTCCAAGCTGGTATGCACTCCCAGTTGGCCTCGGATCGGCCTTGTGCGTCAAAATTCTGCAGAAACGGTTTGACGTTCAGGATGACCTTGGCGCGCCCGCCACACGGTAGCGGAGCGGCGGACTTCATCGCAGTCCGGCGATGGCATAAACGCTGAGCGTGAAGCGGAAATGAATCTTTCGCGTTCAGGTACATCGTTCTGGCAAATTCGAGGAACGCCACGCCGGAAGCAGGAAACGTGTGCTGTCCCCAAGCTCCCTCGGAAGGCAAGTTGACCACCCGCCCACCGTTAGTCTAGGTCCGGCCGGTGCGTTCCAAACGTCATAGAAGCCGGTCGATGGCTTTACTGCCACGCGGGTTATTGGAGCCGGATCATCGATGCTGGTGTCGTGCGCCTACGCGCACGTCAAGTCGGTTTCATGCATGGGACCTTCAAGGCCAGCGACGTCATCATCGAGCAATGTTCAGCCAAGCCGTATGTTGTTCGCAATCGTTGCACATGGAAGGCTCCGATCGGGGTGACATCTCAACACTAGGGCAACCGGACAGACGGTGGAAAACGGCCCCAGCTTCAAAAGCTAGAACAATGCCATAAGCCTTGTGCCCTTCTTCGCGCCAGGCTTCGAGCTATTTGGCGAGCTATCCTGAGTTCGGCCAGCGTTGGTTGCCACCAGCCTCGCTGCCGTTCCGGTAATCCGGCAGCACGCCGAGCGGGCCATGTTCTAATCAATTCAGCCAACGTCGCCGGACGCCATCGGCCCCAGACGTGGTCGACGTTCGCCTCGATCAAATGCGGATAGAACGCTGCTATCTGCGAGGCGTCGACGAGTTCACCCGAAATCTCGGTGAAGACCACGATACCGTATTGCTCCGTTGCCACGGCACGGCCAAGCCGGGGTAAATCGTCTGGGGGCAGTGGATAGCGACGTCGCCTGCGTTCGGCATACCGCAATCTGGCGGCTTTATATTCCTCGGAATCTTTGGAGGCTTCTCGTCGCCGTTTCCTCTCCTCCGGTTCTGCGCGGCCTGCGGCCCTTTCGATGCTTGGCCAATGGCGCTTCAACTCCTCGTACGAGCGGAAAGGCACCCTCCAGGCCCGCAGTTCGTCGTCCCAGCTCGCCCATGGAACGGCTCGCAGTTCCTCAAGAACCGTCCGCGAATAAGGCGTGCGAATGCGCAGGTCGTCCGCGACTTCCAGATACCGGCTCGACAGGGGATCGAAGGCGAAGGCATCCCGTCCCTTGCTGTCATCATGTGCTGCTCGCAAATCCGCCTCTTGCGCAAGCCAGCGCTGGATGCGCCGCGCTGCAGTCTTTCCTGGCACGAACCAGGTTCTGCGCTCGTCACTCCACCTGGCGCGCGGGAATGTCTGTCGAAACCGCTCAACCGCCGCACGATCGTACGGAAAGCGCGCTTCGGCACCAGGAGCCGTCTGCGGTGCAGCAGGGGCGTCGGATTTTTCCATCAGATTGCGAAGCACAGCATGCGCGCAAACAACGCGGTGCAGCTCATTTGGGTCCAAGAACATCAGAACGTATAGTTAGACCTGCAAGAGGAAGCCGATGAGGCGATCGGTGAAGACGCTCCCGCCTTACATATGCCGCTACGGTTGACCAGGATCCGCGTGAGAACTTCACGTTTGTGCTCCGATTGGCACCGGGTCCTGACAGCATCGTGCTTTCGGTTGTTCTGTGGTTCCTCGACCGATAGCACGACGGCGAGCCCGCGCCGCCGGAGGATAAGAACGACGCGGGCCGATCGGAGATATCCGATCTGGCAGCAAAAATATGAGGGAAAGAGTTTGCTGCGTGGGCAGAACTTTTCCTGCGCGCCGGTGTTCCATCGCGTGAGGAAAAAAGCCCGCCGCACAGGTTGATGCGGCGGGTCGATCAAACGCTGTTGCACCGAGCGGGGGGTCGGACATGCCCGGTGCGCGCGGACCACGCGAACTTTAGATGCACCAGCTGCGATGCGTCCACCAACCGACGGTTGGAGCTTCATTCCGAGAACTGCGCCATCGCCGTTGAGTGCATATCGGGAACCCAGCCTTGGCACAGCACGTTGCTCAGTCGCTGACCTTCGCAAAGGATGCATACAATGGCGAAAGACATATCTCGCGAGGAAGAGCAACGCGGCACCGAAAAAGTTTTCTTCTGGGGCGCTGCAATCGCCCTTGTCCTGTTTGTGTCTTTGGTTACCATCGCCCTCGTCGGAAGGGCCTGATCTGTTTCGACAGTAGGATTGGACCGGCGGGTGCGAGGTCTCGGTGGGTTTAGGGCGAATGCCGGGCTGTTGTACCCTATGAGCCGCTCCCATCCGCCGTTTGTCGTCTCGATCGCCGGTCGAGCCACAACGCACTGAATTCAGAAGATTCATTGCGGGTCACCTGCAGCAAAACTGTCCCAATCCAATCCGATCGGCTGTCCTTTGCTAGAGACGAAAAGCCACGGGCGGACGCTACAGGCCTAACTTTTCCCGGAGTGCACCAATGCGTTTAGAGTAAGCGCTGTTCTCAGGCCACGGCCTTGAGCTCAGGCGCCCGGATGTAGGCCCAGGGCAGCAGGTCGTCGAGCTGGCTGTTCGGATGGCCGTTGACGATCCTGGTGAGGACGTTGGCGAGATAGCCGAGCGGCTCGACACCGTTGAGTTTGCAGGTTTCGATGAGCGATGCGATGACTGCCCAGTGTTCGGCACCGCCGTCCGAGCCCGCGAAGAGCGCGTTCTTGCGGTTGAGCGCGATCGGACGGATTGAGCGCTCGACGGTGTTGCTGTCGATCTCGATGCGGCCGTCGTCAAGGAAGCGCGAGAGGCCTTGCCAGCGCGAGAGCGTGTAGCGGATCGCCTCGGCGAGCTTTGTCTTCTGGCTAATCAGGCCGAGCTTCTCGCGCAGCCAGGGTTCGAGATCGGCGACAATGGCACGGCTATTTTCCTGACGCATCGCACGGCGTTCATCGGCCGATCGGCCGCGGATATCGTCCTCTATTCTGTAGAGCTCGGCGATCCGTCTCAGCGCCTCGCCCGCGATCGGCGCCGGTCCGGACACGGCCAATTCATAGAACCGCCGGCGAACGTGCGCCCAGCAGAAGCCGAGCGTCACACCGCTCTTGTCGGCCAGCACACGATAGCCGCCATAGCCGTCGACCTGCAGGATTCCAGTGAAGCCTGCGAGATGAGCGATCGGACGCTCGGCCTTCCGATCTGGCGCATAGACATAGGCGACGCCCGGCGGGTCGCCGCCATTCCATGGTCGGTCATCGCGGGCATAGGCCCAGAGCTGCCCGTTCTTTGTCTTGCCGCGGCCGGGATCGAGCACCGGCGCGGTGGTCTCGTCAGCAAAGAGCTTCGGCGACGCCTTCAGATTGCCAAGCAGCCGCGCATGCACCGGACGCAGATGCCAGGCGGCACGGCCGACCCAGTCGGCGAGCGTGGAGCGATCGAGATTAATGCCCTGCCGGGCATAGATCTGGGCCTGACGATAGAGCGGCAGGTGATCGGCGTATTTGGAGACCAGGACCTGGGCGACCGTTGCCTCGGTCGGAAGACCACCCTCGATCAGGCGGGCGGGTGCCGGAGCCTGAACCACCACGTCCTCGCAGGTGCGGCAGGCATATTTGGGCCGGCGCACCACGATCACACGCAGCTGCGCCGGCACGATGTCGAGCCGCTCGCTCACGTCCTCGCCGATGCGATGCAGACCATTGCGGCAGCACGGGCAGGCTTGATCCTCGATGTCGACGACCATCTCCACGCGAGGAAGGTGTGCCGGCAGCGCGCCCCGATTCGCTCGGCGCTTTGCGACACGCGCCTGACGTTCGCCAAGAGCGGTCTGTGCCTGCTCTTCCTCACCGGCCGCCTCGATCTGTTCGGCTTCCTCAAGCCCCAGCAGAAGCTGGTCTTCGGGCAGCGTCTCAGCACGACGGCCGAAGCGGTGGCGCTGCAATTCCTTGATGATCTGGATCAGCCGGGCGTTCTCGACGTCGCGCGCCAGGATCATCGCCTTCAGCGCGTCCGGATCGTCGGGAAGCTGGTCAGCAGTCATCGCCATGGCCGGATCAGACCATATTCGACGACAGCCCGCGACAGCGGAATCCAGACTGATTCACTTCGTCGCGGGTCAGCCGGCCTGGGTTGGAACGCGGGTCCGGCGCGCCTCATGGACGCGCCGCCAGTCGAGACCTTCGAGTAGCGCCGAGAGCTGCGCGGCCGTCAGCCGCATCATGCCGTCATGTACTTTCGGCCAGCGGAACTCCCCATCCTCCAAACGCTTAGCATAGAGGCAGACGCCGGTGCCGTCCCAGAAGATCAGCTTGATCCGGTCAGTCCGCTTCGCCCGGAAGACGTAGACGGCCCCGCTGAACGGATCGGCCCCCATCGTCTCTCGCACCAGCGCAGCCAATCCCTCCGCACCCTTGCGGAAGTCGACCGGCTTCGTCGCCACCATGACCTTGACCGCACCCGTCGGCCCGATCACGACGTCGCCTTCAGCGCGCGGACCACTGCGGCCACCGTCTTGGCATCGGCGCCCCGGCCGACGCGCATCGCAACCCCGTCGATCTCAAGCTCGATCACTCCGGCGTCTCGAGTGGCTTGCCGTTTCTGCTGCTTCGGTGAACGGCTGGCTACAGGCTCCGCCGTCGCCACAACCGCCGGCACGAAGGCAGGAGAATTTTGCTGCACCGAAGCGGCCTGTTTGCGCGCTTCGCGGCGCCAGGCGAAGACCTGCTGCGGCCTGAGGCCATACCGGCGGGCGACCTCGGAAACGACTGCGTTCGGCTCCAGCGTCTCCGCGATGATCCGCGCCTTGTCATCCACCGACCAATGACGCCGACCGCCGGCACCGTTGATCACCTCGAAACGCCGAGGCTGCCGCTCCGGGTCAAGCGTAAGGTCAAGTCCAGACACAAGCCGATCTCCGATCCCAATACAGGATCGGCAACCTCACAGATCGCGACCACTCCCGAAAGGTGGTCCCACAACAGCGCTTACCGTTTAGAAGCTTCCGCCTTGCTAAGGCCGTCGGCATAGGCGTCAGGGTCGTCGGCCTGTTCGGCCAGAGTTTTCAGATATGAGGCTTGTGCGGGAGTCATTGGGTCATCTCCGCTGACCCAATCTTCCGGGTCTTTTCCGACATTTGCCGATGCCTCGATTTTTGGGTTGTGCCGGTCGCCCATGGTCAATCTCCCTTGATTGATCAGCACAATGAGAAACGATCATGATTTGTTCCGCCACATTTGGTAAGCTTTCTCAGGCCGTTTGCAGGGCTGCTCATCACCGACCTGGTCAGTGTGTGGGATCGGTCGGAGTAACGTCGACGCTGGCCGGGACCCGGACAACACGTCGACTGCGGCTGGATGGTGGTTCCCGCGCCGGACTGGCAGCCATATCCTGCTCTGGTCGCCAACGGCGCTGACAGAGCCTCCGGTCTCAACATATCAATTCTTTGCGGGAAGGGAGAGACTCGGCGTCCCTCACTCAACGGTCGCAACCAGCAGGGATTGCCCTTCGCGCATCGAGACCCCCCGCCCAGCATTAGCGATGGCCTGCCGCTTTAGGTAGTTTGTCTCATCCCATCGGCGGACTTCGATATTGGCGCGGATCATGGAGATGCCTGCTCGCCGATCAGGCGGGCGTATTCCGCCTCCGGCTGGCCATATGAGCTGTTTGCCAAGGTGATGAGACCAGTTCGATCACGGACGATGACCTCGCCACGATTTGACCTGATCAGACCGCGGCCTTCCAGCATTTGAAGTGCCAGGGTGACGCCCGGCCGTCGTACACCCAACATGACCGACAGGAATTCATGGGTAATCGGCAGCCGGTCGCCTTCTATGCGGTCGTTGCACATGACCAGCCATCTTGCCAGCCGTTCTTCCAGTTTCAAACGCGCATTGGCGAGGGCGGTATAGCTTGCCTGGATCCACGCGTAGTGCACGTACCGCAGCAGAAAAAGCCGCAGCGTCGGGCTGTCGGAAAGCGCCTTTGTGAATGGCTCGGCGTCCATGCTGGCAACCTCGGCATCCGCTTGAATGTAGCAGTCGTGCGGCGATCGATCGCCGCCCATGATCAGCGCCGAGCCGGTCATGCCCTCGAAACCAATGACTATAACTTCGGCGTCGACCTCCGGCCGGAGTTTCGCCACCATCGAGCCGATCCCGGTCTCAAAGAAGTAGACGGCCTCGATAGCGGCGTTTGCGGTTTCGAGCTGCGTCCTCAATGGCAGAAAGCTGCTGTGAAGGTGAGGCCTGAGCAATTGAAGATCGGCCGGAGACATGCGCCGCAGCAGTTCGTTTCTGTATACAGGCTCTGGGCTAGGAATTGGCTGTGGCGCCCGATCGCGGTCTTCTGAGTATGCGAGGCCAATTTTGGAGGTGTTGGGGCTGCTCATGGCTCCCTCCCGAATTGGGGCGGAAGCACGATGCTCGCTCACAGCCGGCGATGCCCTTAATGTTTATCACCGATCAAAGCAGAGTACGCCTTTCAAACCGGCGAGTCCCGACAATTATCCGTCGGTCGATGCGGCATGTCCACCTCTCCGGGCCTCCGCGCCCCTGTCTCATAGCAGAGGAACAACCGCACTCGCATCCGTTCGGCACCGCCAGAACCCTCGGGCTGAATGTCTCTTCGGTGCCGCAAATGGAGATGTTGCATGGCTCGATCCGTAGAGCACGTTTTCAAAGACCATCTGAGGCTGCGTTCCGCCGGCGATCTCGAGCAGAATCTCAGGCACAGTTATGCCGACGTCGTCCTCTTGGCCGCGAATCCGAATCTGGTGGGCCATGATGCCGCGCGCGTGTCGTCCAAACACCTGCGCGGCCAATTGCCCGAACGTGAGTTCAAGTACCTCTCAAAACAGGTTCGCCGTCCCACACACTGCTGATCTGGTCTGGCATAATTGGAAAACGCCCCTGCTTTCGAAGCAATCGCCATCGATGAAAAAGGCGGACCGTTACGGCTCGTGGTTCCCGATCCGCGTATTTTTGCTGCTCACAATTCTGGGTCTCAAAACGAGCTGATCGCGAGCCAGTCAAGCGCGGTCGTGACTTGGCCCAAGCGCAAGTGATTGTCCCGCTGTCGACGCAGTATCTCGAGCATCTCACCCACCAAGCAAGCGAGCTTCGGGCCCTCCCAAGGGCTGTTTTCGACGAGGCCCATCATCTATTGGTGCAGCCAGCGTCGCGGCCGTGAATGTCTGAGTTACAAGTTGGCCGGCTGGATTGGCCCTCAACTTCCAACCCATCCAAGACGCGGCCCAGCAGCGCCAGATCGGAAGGACGAAAGACGCCAGCTTGCTTTGCTTTTGGACCAAGTTGGCATGAGGCCCCTTGATGCAGGCCCAGCCGACAGGGCCGAAACTAATTGGGCGCTATTACAGGTTCAAGCCGGAGACAGCCGATCATCTTACAATCTCGTGCTCATGCCGGATCGATATCCGTTTGGCCGAAGTCTTTGACGATGAAAAGCAGCGGTTCGTCTGCACGCTTTGCCAAAGCATAGGAGAGGCAATCGGCAAAATTCAGCGCCGCCGGGTGGTGGCCCTTGCCGTAGGTCAGCCAGCCCTGGGTCGCAAGATCAACCAATTCGGAGTCGACAGGAATGATGTCGGCCTCGATTTTGCGCAGCCAAAGATCGATCTCAGCCAACGCGTGTTCGCCGCGCCTGCTGACCAGCACCATGCGTGCCTCGAGCACGCAGGTTGCCGGGATCAGACGGATTGGGTCGGAGACCAGCGCTCGTTCCAGCCTTGCTGCCTCAGGCTCGCTCCGAAGGATCGCTACAACAGCTGAGGTATCGATCACCATCAGGTAGGGATTCCATGCTCGTCATACCCGATGATCTCCTCGTCGCTGCGACTATCCAGTTCAGGCAATCGTGCCACTCTTTCTCGGATGGCGTGCAATTCTGCCAGCAGACGCTCCTGAGCGGTCTCTCCAAAGCCCAAGCGGTGCAAGCGCTCGCTAAGGGCCTGATGAATGGCTGCTGTCTTACTGATACCCTGGCGGCGTGCGAGTTCATCGGCGAGAGCAACGGTGGCTGGATTTTTGATGTTCAGGGACACGAGAAGCTCCAAAAATCTACCTTTCTGGCAATTTCTACCACAGTTCTCTAGGTTCTTCAACATACCTGCTAGCCTCGCCTACCCGCGCCGGATTGACCACGACAATCGCCAGGCCGACGTCTGCCAAGCGGCGACCGCAGTCTCCCGAAGCTGCCTGTCGACTCCAATCCGACGACGGCCGGCGAGGAACTCTACCGGGGCCGCGGTAAAGAGCGCTCCGGCAGCGGTCCATAGAGCGTGAAAGCAGTCCCTTCATCCTGTCAGACGCACCTAACGAGGCGCTGATCCTCCGTCGCGATGCCACCTCTTGAATATAGCCGCCTGTTCTGCTGGAGCGGCGATGGCCAGTCGAGCACCGGGTTGCTGAGCTGTCGCGGTCGCGGCACCGCATTTCGCAAGTCTCTGCACGTCATGTCACGATCGCCGGTTTTGCTTGTTGCAAGGCCGGCGCTCCTGCCTTTTCTAATGATCCCCGACCGCGGCAAGAACCAGTTCGTGGCGAGAAACGGGGACCCGCATGGCGACCAACTATCATGCCAGTAAGGGAGCGGTATCGCGCGGCGCGCGCATGCTGCGCACCGCCCTCGGCCCGGCGGTCGCAGGCTTCCTTGACGATCCAGCCATTGTCGAGGTGATGCTCAATCCCGACGGTCGCCTGTGGGTTGACCGTCTCAGCGAAGGACTCGCTGCAAGCAATGAAACACTGATCGCGGCAGACGGCGAACGGATCGTCAGGCTGGTCGCGCACCATGTCGGTGCGGAGGTGCATTCGGGCTCGCCGCGCGTTTCGGCTGAACTGCCCGGGACCGGTGAACGGTTCGAGGGCCTTTTGCCGCCTGTCGTCACGGCACCAACATTCGCCATCCGCAAGCCGGCAGTCGCGGTGTTTACGCTTCAAGACTATGTCGCTGCCGGCATCATGACCGACGGCCAGGCTGACGTCCTGCAGCTTGCCGTGGAGACACGCAAGAACGTGCTGGTGGCCGGCGGTACATCGACGGGCAAGACCACGCTCGTCAACGCGCTTTTGGCGGAGGTGGCTAAAACCGCCGAGCGCGTCGTGCTGATCGAGGACACACGTGAGTTGCAGTGTGCTGCGCCCAATCTTGTAGCGCTGCGCACAAAGGATGGTGTCGCCTCGCTGTCCGATCTGGTGAAGTCGTCGTTGCGGCTTCGGCCCGACCGCATCCCGATAGGCGAGGTACGGGGCGCCGAAGCGCTCGATTTGCTGAAGGCCTGGGGCACCGGCCATCCCGGCGGCATCGGCACCATTCACGCCAATTCTGCCATTGGCGCACTGCAGCGACTGGAACAGCTCGTGCAGGAGGCCGTCGTCACGGTCCCGCGCGCACTGATTGCGGAAACCATAGACATCATCGCGGTTCTCGCTGGTCGTGGCTCAGCGCGCCGGCTCGTCGAGATCGCCTTGGTCGACGGGCTCGATGCGGCCACCGGCGACTACCGCACCCTCGAATGTCGAGACCACTCCGATCGTGAATCCCCACTCTGCCATGGAGCTTCAGAATGAACCAGATCCGCTTCACTCCACCGGCTATCCGCAAGCTTGCCGTGGAGCTGTCGTATGCGACGACCGCCGCGATCATGACGATTGAGCCAGCCCACGCTGCCGGTTCCTCCATGCCCTGGGAGGAGCCCCTTCAGCAGATTCTCGAATCGATCGAGGGGCCAGTCGCCAAGATCGTGGCGGTGATCATCATTATCGTCACCGGCTTGTCGCTCGCTTTCGGTGACACATCGGGCGGATTTCGCCGGCTGATTCAGATCGTCTTCGGGCTGTCGATCGCTTTCGCGGCAAGTTCGTTCTTCCTGTCCTTTTTCTCCTTCGGCGGCGGGGCGCTGATCTGATGGAGGAGGAAGTCCGTGGCTTTTTCGCGCCGGTGCATCGCGCGCTTACTGAACCGATCCTGCTCGGCGGCGCGCCGCGCGCGGTCGCTATCGCCAACGGCACGCTGGCAGGCGCGGTCGGGTTGGGTCTTCGTCTGTGGATCGCGGGGCTCGTCATCTGGGCGGTCGGGCATCTCGCCGCCGTCTGGGCGGCAAAGCGCGATGCGCAGTTCGTCGACGTGGTTCGCCGGCACCTGCGCTATCCCTCGCATTTCGGCTATTGAGGTTTTTCGCCGTGATGAACCTCGCGGAATATCGAAACAAGAGCGCCAGCCTCGTCGACTATCTGCCTTGGGCCGCCCTGGTGGCGCCGGGCGTGGTGCTCAACAAGGACGGCAGTTTTCAAAGAACGGCGCGTTTTCGCGGGCCGGACCTGGACTCCGCCACGCCGGCGGAGCTGGTCGGCACGACCGCGCGGCTCAATGGCGCGCTGCGCCGGCTCGGCTCCGGCTGGGCGATCTTTGTCGAAGCGCAGCGCAATCCTGCCAGCGGCTATCCCGACAGCCGCTTCCCGGATTGCGCATCCACACTTCTCGACATCGAGCGGCGCGAACAGTTCGAAGGGTCCGGCGTGCTGTTTGAAAGCAGCTACTTTCTCACCTTCGTGTGGCTGCCTCCGGCCGAGGAAGCGTCGCGAATGGAGAGCTTGCTGTACGAAGGCCGGCAAAAGACCGGCGTCGATCCTTGGGAGCTCCTGAAGAGTTATGTCGATCGCACGGACCGCGTGCTCAACCTCATCGAAGGTTTCGTTCCCGAAGCTGACTGGCTCGATGATGCCGAGACGCTGAGTTACCTGCACTCAGCCGTTTCGACCAAGCGGCATCGCGTTCGCGTGCCGGAAACGCCGATGCATCTCGATGGCTTGCTTGTCGATCAGCCGTTAGCCGGCGGGTTAGAGCCGAGGCTTGGCGATGCGCATCTGCGCACACTCACCATCACCGGGTTTCCGAACATGACCTTCCCGGGGATTCTCGACGACCTTAATCGCCTTGCTTTCCCCTACCGCTGGTCCACGCGGGCGATCATGCTCGACAAGACCGACGCGACGAAGCTGGTGACGAAGATTCGTCGCCAGTGGTTCGCCAAACGCAAATCGATCGCCGCAATCTTGAAGGAGGTGATGACCAACGAGGCGTCAGTCCTCGTTGATACGGACGCCGCCAACAAGGCGGCCGATGCGGACGCGGCCCTGCAGGATCTCGGTTCAGATCAGATCGGCGAAGCCTATGTCACCGCCTCCGTGACGGTCTGGGATGCCGATCCGTCGATCGCCGACGAAAAGCTGCGCCTGGTCGAAAAGGTCATTCAGGGCAGGGATTTCACTTGCATCGCCGAAAGCGTCAACGCGGTCGAGGCTTGGCTCGGCAGCATCCCCGGCCACGTCTACGCCAATGTCCGCCAGCCGCCGATCTCGACTCTGAACCTCGCCCACATGATTCCACTTTCGGCGGTCTGGGCTGGACCGACTGAGGACGAGCATTTTGGCGCCCCGCCGCTGTTCTTCGCCAGAACGGAAGGCGCCACACCGTTCCGGTTCAGCCTTCACGTCGGCGATGTCGGCCACACCCTCGTCATCGGCCCGACCGGTGCCGGCAAGTCGGTCCTGTTGGCGATGATCGCGCTGCAGTTCCGACGTTACGAGCACAGCCAGGTTTTTGCCTTCGACTTCGGCGGCTCAATCCGCGCGGCCATGCTCGCCATGCATGGCGATTGGCATGATCTCGGAAGAAATGCCGGAACTGGGCAGGGGGCTGACGATCCGTTGCCCTTGCTCACTTTAGCCGATCTGTCGGACGACGTTCATACCGTTTCGCTACAGCCGCTCGCCCATATTCATCATACGCCAGAGCGAGCCTGGGCGGCCGACTGGCTTGTCGACATCCTTCTGCGCGAAGGCGTGTCCATCACGCCGCAGGTAAAGGAACATCTGTGGTCGGCGTTGACGTCGCTGGCCTCTGCGCCCGTCCACGAACGGACGCTGACTGGCCTGTCCGTATTGCTGCAATCTTCGCCGCTGAAGCAGGCGCTCCTTCCCTACTGCATCGGTGGCCGTTATGGCGGCCTGCTAGATGCCGAGCACGAGCGGCTGGGCGAGGCTTCGGTCCAGGCGTTCGAAACCGAAGGCCTGATCGGCACAGGTGCAGCGCCCGCCGTGCTCGCCTATCTGTTCCACCGCATCGAGCAGAGGATGGACGGACGGCCGACACTGCTGCTCATCGACGAGGGCTGGCTCGCGCTCGACGACGGCGGTTTCGCTGACCAGTTGCGCGAATGGCTGAAGACGCTGAGGAAGAAGAACGCCAGCGTGGTCTTCGCCACCCAGTCGCTTTCGGACATCGACGGATCGCCAATCGCACCGGCAATCGTCGAAAGCTGCCCGACGCGGCTGTTCTTGCCGAACGAGCGCGCCGTCGAGCCGCAGATCACAGAGATCTATCGACGCTTTGGTCTCAACGATCGCCAGATCGAGATCGTCGCCCGAGCGACACCGAAGCGCGACTATTATTGTCAAAGCCGCCGCGGCAACCGCCTGTTCGAGCTGGGGCTTGGTCCGATCGCGCTGGCGCTCTGCGCCGCATCGTCCAAATCGGACCAGGCCGCGATCGACCGGACAATCGCCGAGGCGGGGCGAGACCATTTCGTCGAGGCCTGGCTTACGAACCGTGGTCTCTCCTGGGCGGCAGACCTCATTGCCAATCTCACTGGCGTGATCGACCAATCCACAAAGGAGCTTCCCTCATGAATTCCGTTCTTGCAGGTCGCCGTATCCGTCGCATGGCGGCAGCCGGCGCAATGGTCGTCGCGACGGCGCTGTCATCGGCACCGGCATCGGCACTGATCGTGTTCGACCCAAAGAACTACGCCGAGAACCTGCTTTCGGCATCGCGTGCGCTGGAGCAGATCCACAATCAGATCAGCTCGCTTCAGAACGAAGCGCAGATGCTGATCAACCAGGCGAAGAATCTCACCTCCCTGCCAACCTCGCTGCTTGGACAGATCGAGGCCAATTTTTCCGAGATGAAGAGCCTGCTCGGCGAGGCCGACAAGCTGGCCTATAGCGTCCAGGAGATCGAGAGCCAGTTTACCTCCGCTTACGAGAATTTCGGTTCGAAACTCTCCAGCCAGCAGCTTGTCGAGGGCGCGCGTCAACGCTGGCAGACCTCGGTGTCGGCCTTTGAGCATTCGCTGAAGGCGGGCGCTGTCGCGGTCGACAACAGCGCCGCGACACAAGAGCAGACGAGTGCGCTGGTTGGTGCCAGCCAGTCCGCGGTCGGCGTGCTGCAGGCGACGCAGGCCGGCAACCAGCTTCTTGCCGTGCAGGCCAAGCAAGTTGCCGACCTCACCGCGATGCTGGCGGCACAAGGACGAGCCGAAGCCCTTGAGCAGGCGAGGCGGGCGGCCGCACAGGAGCAGGCGCGGGAACAGTTCAGCCGTTTCATGACGGGCAGCAGCTACAGCGCGTCATCCGTAAAAATGTTCCACGACTGAGGCGAAGACCGCATGAATCTCAAGATCGCCGCCCGGATAACAGCCGTTCTTGCCCTTGGCGCCGCCATGACCGCCGCCTCCATGGCGCTGCGCGGCGGCGGCTCGCAGGACGCGTCCTCCCCGCGCTCCGCATATCCGGGCGGTGAGCCGGCAAGTGTCGAGCTTGCCCGATGCCGGGACATCGGCATGGCGGCGATCGATGACGACGCCTGCAGGAAAGCCTGGGCGGAAGGCCGCCGACGCTTCCTGCGGCCATCCCGCCCGATCATGCCAAACGTGGCTCCGTCGATCGAAAAGGACCCGACCCGGCTGCCGCCGCTCCAACCGCCAACGCCGCCTTTCGCGGAAGACCGGCCCTATCCCGAAACGGTGGCGCCATGAACGACACCGGCGTCATCGACCGCTTCCTCGAGACTTTCACTCGCTACATCGATTCCGGCTTTGGTCTGCTCGGTGGGGAAGTTGCGTTTCTCACTTCGACCCTGATTGTGATCGACATCACACTGGCCGGCCTGTTCTGGGCATGGGGTGCTGATGAAGACGTGCTGCACCGACTGGTGAAGAAGACGCTCTATATCGGCTTCTTTGCCTTCATCATCGGCAACTTCAACCGTCTTGCCGGGATCGTCTTCGAGAGCTTTTCCGGGCTCGGCCTGAAGGCTGGAGGCTCGGCACTTTCAGGCTCGGCATTGCTGCAGCCGGGCCGCGTGGCGCAAGTCGGCATCGATGCCGGCAATCCGATCCTCGAGGCCGCCAGCCAGCTGATGGGCTACGTATCGTTCTTCGAGAATTTCGTCCAGATCGTAGTGCTGATGATCGCCTGGGCGATCGTACTGATTGCGTTCTTTCTTCTGGCCGTCCAGATCTTCGTCACGCTGGTCGAATTCAAGCTGACGACGCTTGCCGGGTTTGTGCTGATACCCTTTGCGCTGTTCAACCGGACCGCCTTCCTTGCCGAAAAAGTGCTCGGCAACATCGTTGCCTCCGGCGTGAAGATACTGGTCCTTGCCGTCATCGTCGGCATCGGCTCGGGCCTGTTCGGCGAGTTCACCCAAGGCTTCGGCGCCGAACAGCCCACAATCACGGATGCGCTGTCGCTTGTCCTGGGCGCTCTGTCGCTGATGGGACTGTCGATCTTCGGTCCCGGCATTGCGACGGGGCTGGTCTCCGGTGCCCCGCAACTGGGCGCAGGTGCCGCTGTTGGCACGAGCCTCGTCGCTGGCGGCCTTGGCGTGGCTGGCGCTATGGGTGCTCGCGCCGGATTGAGCGGCGCGGCAGGCGCACTCAATGGCAGTGCGCGTATGTCGGCAGCAGCCGCACGCCGCGGCGCGCATCTGGCCGGCAGCACTTCGGCCGCCTGGGAACTTGGCGCAGCGACATCTGGAAGAGGTGGTGCAGGCTCGGTCGCCGCCGGCGTGGCGGGTGTCGCCAGGGCCGGTGCCAGCGCTGCCGTTCGACCGGTGAAGCAGGCCATGTCGCGCGCGGCGTCGGCGCTGTCCGACAGCTATGAGGCCGGCCGCTTTGCGGCTTGGAGTGCGACGAGTGGAGAGCGATCGTCGGGAACGGCTTCCTCGGGTGACTGGTCGACCTCCGAAACCAGTTCCGACGCCCCGCCCGCATGGGCAAAACGAATGAAGCGTAGCCAGGTCATGAGCCATGGCGCCAGCGTCGCCGCGCATTCAGTTCACTCGAGTGATGATGGGGGCGGCTCGATGAATGTTTCCCTCGATCAGGACGACCGCCGATGACCCCCCTTAGACGCCCTTTCGTTCGTTACGCAAAAACGCCCCACCCCGAGACGCCATATCAGCGTGCAGCCCAGATTTGGGACGAGCGCATCGGCTCGGCTCGCGTCCAGGCGAGAAACTGGCGGCTGATGGCCTTCGGCTCTCTCGTCCTGGCCGGCGGTTTTGCATCCGCATTGGTGTGGCAGTCAACGCGCGGCTCAGTGGTTCCCTGGGTGGTGGAGGTCGACAAGTTCGGTGAAGCGCAGGTTGTCGCGCCGGCCGTTGCCGACTATCGGCCGACCGATCCGCAGGTCGCCTGGCATCTGGCCCGCTTCATCGAACAGGTCAGAAGCATTCCGGCCGACCCGGTCATCGTCCGCCAAAACTGGCTGCGAGCCTACGACTACACCACAGACCGCGGCGCCATTTCCCTTAATGATTACGCCCGGTTGAACGACCCTTTTGCCAAATTGGGCAAACTCCAGATCGCCATCGAGGTTTCCAGCGTCATCCGTGCTACCCCCGATTCGTTTCGCGTCGCCTGGGTCGAGCGCCGTTACGAGAATGGCAACCTGGCCGGCACCGAGCGTTGGACCGCAATCCTCACAATCGTGATTCAGCAACCCCGCGACGCTGACCGGCTCAAAGCCAATCCGCTTGGCGTCTATGTCAACGCCATCAGCTGGTCGAAGGAGTTTTCATGATGCGTGCAGCACCAACAAGAACGTCGGCGAGACCGGTCACGCACAATGCGCCCGAGGCACGTAGGCTTGCCCTGGCACTGCTGTCGGCAACGGCGCTCGCCGGCTGTGCATCGAAGAAATACATTCCGCCGGAAATCGCCTACGACGATGCGGTGCCTGCGGTGCGCAGGGTCGAGCCGCCTGGTCCGGTCAAAGTGGTGGAAGTGCCGAAAGCGCTTCCGCTGCCTGGTCAGTTGAAACCAGTCGACGCTACGAAGGTGAAGCCGGAGCCGACCGATCCGAAGCAGCGTATCAGCCAGGCGAACGAGGCAGCGAGGATGCAGCCGGTTCGCGACGGGTTCGTCAATGCCATCCAGCTCTATCCTTGGAGTGAGGGCGCGCTCTACCAGATCTATGCCGCGCCCGGCCAGGTCACCGACATCGCCTTGCAACCCGGCGAGCAGCTTGTCGGCTCCGGGCCTGTGGCCGCCGGCGACACGGTGCGCTGGATCATCGGCGATACGCAAAGTGGGGCAGGGGAGCGCCAGCAGGTCCATATCCTTGTGAAGCCGACACGGCCGGATCTGCAGACCAATCTCGTCATCAACAGCGACCGCCGCACCTATCATCTCGAGCTGCGCTCGACCGAAAAGACCTACATGGCTTCGGTCTCCTGGCAGTACCCGCAGGACCAGCTGATTGCGCTGCGGCGCCAGAACGCGCAGGCTTCCGCCGCACAGCCGGTCGCGTCCGGCGTCGACATCCAGAAACTGAATTTTCGCTATCGCATCGAAGGCGACATGGCGCCCTGGCGGCCGCTTCGCGCCTTCGATGACGGTGCAAAAGTCTACATCGAGTTCCCGTCGGGCATAGGGCAAGGTGAAATGCCGCCGCTCTTTGTCATCGGCCCATCGGGCGGCTCGGAGCTGGTCAACTACCGTGCTCGCCAGAACTACTACGTCGTTGATCGGCTGTTTGCCGCCGCTGAATTGAGGCTCGGCGACAAAACAAGCGAAAAGCGCGTCCGCATCGTGCGCACGGACGGCAAACGAACCTCGCCCAGCACGAGGCTGTTCCGATGAGCGACCCTGCAAATGCACCCAACCAGGACATTCGAGCGGAACTGCGCCTTCGGCCCGAACCGGCCAGGGTCACGCGACTGTCGCGCAAGGTGCTGATAGGCGTTGGTGGAGTTGCCAGCGCTGCGATCCTCGGCACGTTGATTTGGGCGCTCGACACCAGACAGCGCGGAACCGAACAGCCGCCCGAGCTCTTCACCACCGAAAACCGCTCAACGGCCGACGGGCTACAGAAGCTGCCGAAGGACTATGCAGGTGTTCCGCAACTCGGCCCCGCGCTGCCTGGCGATTTGGGCCGGCCGATCTTGCGTGCGCAGGAGCGCGGCCAGCCGATTGGGGCGTCCAACGTCAGTGGACCGCGCGCCGATCCGGAGGAGCAGCGCCGACTGGCCGAGATCGAGGCCGCACGCGTGGCGAAGCTCTTCACCGATACGAACACGAGACCTGGTCCCACACGACAGGATACTGGCGGCAGAGTCATAGAACCGGACACCCAATCTGGTCTGACTCCGCCGCTTGGGCCGCCACCGATCAATCCTGGCGCCGCGCAAAACGTGCAGGATCGCAAGCTGGCCTTCGTCAATGCCGAGCCAGACCGTCGCACAGTCAGCCCCGATCGGCTCGCCGCGAAGGCCTCGGCCTATGTGGTTCAAGCCGGCAGCGTCATTCCAGCCGCCCTTATCACCGGCATCCGCTCCGACCTGCCCGGCGAGATCACCGCTCAGGTCACGGAAAATGTCTACGACAGCCCGACAGGATCCCATCTCCTGATCCCGCAGGGTGCGAGGCTGATCGGCCAGTACGACAGCCACGTCGCCTTCGGCCAGTCGCGCGTGCTGCTGGTCTGGAACCGGCTGATCATGCCTGACGGCACCTCGATCGTCCTGGAGCGCCAGCAGGGCGCAGACGCTGAAGGATTTTCTGGGCTTGAGGACGAGGTCGACCCTCATTGGGGCCAGATGTTCCGGGCCGCAGCACTCTCGACATTACTGGGCATTGGGACATCGCTTGGGTCCAGCGACGACGAAAGCGAAATCGCCAAGGCCATCCGCGAAAGCGCGCAGGATTCGGCCTCCGATATTGGCCAGCAGCTCGTGCGCAATCAGCTCAATGTCCAGCCTACGCTCACCGTGCGGCCCGGTTTCCCGGTTCGCGTGATTGTCAATCGCGACCTTGTTCTTGTGCCGTATGGTGCGCCGAAGGATCCGTCATGACCAAGTTGAAACGCTCCGCCATTCCCGATGACTGTCCGATCAAGGTCACGGTCGAACTGCCCGGCGCCGTTCATCGCGATCGCGTCGCCTACGCAGATTATCTGAACAGTCAACATGTCCTTGTCTCACAAGCAGGAGGTGAACAATGCCAGATCTAAGGCTGGGTCGGCTGCCGAAGGTTGGCGTCGTCCGCATGACCATCATCCTGCCGGAGCCTCTCAAGGAGGAACTCGATCAGTATGCGGCGGAGCACAGCCGGCTCTACGAACCCGTGGACACCGCTGCCCTGATTCCGCACATGCTGGAAGCGTTCGTCGGGTCGGATCGCGGCTGGCGCAGCCGTAAGGCGAAGACCGGCCGTGCCCGTCAACGAGCGGCGTCTCCAGCCAGCAGCACGACGCGAAGCGGTGGTGAAGGTGATGGCTCCGCCTGAAGCTGTCCTGGTGGCTTTACCCTAAGCGAAATGCCGGTTCTCACCTAAGCGGAAGCTCGCTTGCTCCGGGCCAATTCACGGCCGTCACCCGAAGCCGTCATCCAGTTGGTCGAGGCTTTGGGTTGGCAATTGGGTGGTAAGGGCCGTTCGGCGGAGATGGGTGACACACGCCAGGGACGCTTCGGAACAGATGGCGAATGTTTCGTTCCCTCCTTCCCTGAGCTTCGAAGTTTGTCGCTGTCTCCCCGGCTGGCAACGAAGCTCGGGTGCGTGTGACTGCGCCAGAGCCCTCGTGCGCATCCGCAAATCGCTTCCGGACGCCTGGGAAGCACAGATCATCGAAAACGTCTTGCTGGATCCGCAGAGAGCGAAGGGAGCCTACACGGCGTCACAGAGGCGGATGGACGCCGGTCATTTCGAATTCTGCTGCCCGAATACTATACTGGCTCGTGTCTTTCCAGTCACGGCGAGCCGAAGGGCGAGATCGACGTGACAGGCCATGCCGACAGGATCGTGGCACTGGGGAAATCCATGCTGGACGCGTTGAAGCCCTTAGCTTGGGGCAACGATAGTTTTCGGATCCGCATTGGCGTGCACACGGGACCGGTGATCGCGGGCCTGATCGGCCGTTATCGGTTCGTCTACGACCTCTGGGGCGAGACCGTGAATATTTCAAGCCGGCTCGAGTCCCAGGGCGTGGCCGACCGCATGCAGATCTCCGAGGCAACCAAGCAGGCCCTGTGCACCTCCTGGGAGCTCGAACCGCGCTGTAATGTAGAACTGGCAGGTGTCGGCAGGATTGAAACCTATCTCGTTCAACACTGATCGGAACAATCTCTGGCTGCCCTTAGGGAATTTCGCGAAGCGATGCTCTGCTGCTGACGCGATGAATGCCACGGCTATCGTATCATGCTTGACCAAGCAGCGCCCGGCCTAAGTCCTGTAGGGGCATCGCTTCGACGCCATGCTGGAGTGGAAAGTGCTCCGAGCCCGGGAAAACCACGATGCGCCGCACCGGAGCAAGATCCTCGCAGGCCTGATGAAAACCCTTTTCCACCTTCGGCGCCAGGCTACGCTTCACTTCGATGGCCCAGAGGCGTTGGCCCGGCAACGTGAGCAGCAGGTCGATCTCCGCGCCCGCGGCTGTTCGGTAGAAATTGCTGAGCGTGCCGGCGGGGGCGGCGGCGGTGAGGGTTTCGATCACAAACCCTTCCCAAGAGGCGCCGGCCACTGGGTGCCCAAGCACGTCTTCGTGCGTGGCGAGACCAAGCAGCGCATGGGTGATGCCGCTGTCGCGGACATAGACGCGTGGGGATTTAACCAAGCGCTTGCCGACGTTGGCATGCCAGGGTTCCAGCCGGCGAACCAGCAGGAGATCGACGAGTAGGTCAAGATACGACGCGACTGTCTTGCCGTCGACGCCGAGCGCGCGGGCGAACTCGGCGGCGTTGAGCAGGCCAGCTTGGTGGTGCGCCAGCATGGTCCAGAAGCGGCGCAGCGTCTCGGCTGGGACGCGCGGACCGAGGAGAGGGATGTCGCGTTCCAAATAGGTGCGGATGAAATCCAGCCGCCACCGCAGGCTGGCGCGGTCACTGGCGGCCAGAAAGCTGTCGGGGAAGCCGCCGCGTACCCATAGCGGCCCAAGGTCGGCGGCGCCGACCTCGAGACCGTCGATGGGATGCATTTCGAGATAGGCAATGCGCCCTGCAAGGGTCTCGCCTGACTGCCTCAGGAGATCGATCGACGCCGAACCTAAGAGCAGGAAGCGGCCGGCTTTGCGACCGCTACGTCGACCGCGGTCGATCAGCCCGCGCAGGTTCTGAAACAGGTTCGGTAGCCGGTGGACCTCGTCGAGGATAACCAGCTTGTCCTGATGTTCGGCCAAATAAAGCTCCGGCTCGGCAAGCCGTGCGCGGTCGGCGTCCGACTCGAGGTCGAGGTAGATCGAAGGACGCCGTTCGGCTAGTTCCAGCGCTAGGGTCGTCTTGCCAACCTGACGCGGCCCGAGCAGCGCCACAGCGGGCATGCTGTCCAGCATCTCGGTGAGTTCAGTGCTGATGCGACGTTCAATCATCCTTGCAATTATGGAGTATAGTTCCAGTTTTGCAAGGACAACCGGGCGGAGCCGGGCAAGACGCGCAGAGGCAAAGGGCATTAAAAGCGGCGACGCCTGAGTGAGATTGGCCCGGAACAGATTCCGCCGATGCTGACTCGGTTCGCCACAATAAACAGAACATTCGCCGACGCACGACGGACTCTGAAACCGGGTTGATTGTCCGACCATGACGGTCGGATACCTGTCAGGACGAATACCGATCCAGCAGGAACGCGACGAAGATGGGGAAGGTGAGGTTGGCGTTGTCGGAGCGCCAACGGGCTATAGGAGGCCCGAATTAGTGGGGCAATGTTGTCTGGCACTACTAAGATTTGGCGAGTGACAGCACGGGTCAGTCGCACGCATCATCGTCCAATGCCATGGTGAGGAGATGATGCGGTGACACCAAAGGGTACGCTCAGGTCCGGCCACCGGACAAACCCGAGCAACGTCAACAACGAGAATATCGTGCTGCCTCTGGCGGTAGGCGTCGGACGGGCGCACGCCCATCACGGGGAATTCCTCCAAGGCGTGTTTGAAGGGGAAAACGGAAGGCTTTGTCGCGGGCTCGTAACCCTGCCGCTCACGTCGCAAGAATCGCTAGCGACTTTCTGGCCGCATGAACAAATTGGGATTCGACCGCGGCCTGCAAACCGGACCAAGGCGGCGCGCGCGGCAGCCCTCACGCTCGAGCATATCGGAGTAGCTGAAGGAGGTGGAGAACTTACGATCGAAAGCCCTATCATGATAGGGCATGGCTATGGTTCCTCGACCGCCGACGTCATTGCGGCGATTCGTGCGGTGGCAGCCGCAGCGGGCCTCACGCTGCGCCAGTCAACGATTGCGCGACTGGCGGTGGCCGCGGAAGGCGCAAGCGACGCCATTGCCTACGGCGACCAACCTCTCCTCTTCGCCCACCGGGAAGGCCGTACGATCGAACACTTCGGTGGCGAGTTCCCGCCCCTTCTCCTGGTAGGTTTCAGGGACGGCAGTGCCCGGCCGATCGATACGCTGAGCATGCCACGGGCACGCTACGATGGTGAGGAAATCGGGCTGTTCCGTGTTCTGCGGGGACTGGCGAACCACTCCATCCGGCAACAAGATCCCCGCTTGCTTGGACGTGTCGCAACCATCAGCGCCAGTATCAGCCAGAGGCATTTGCCGAAGGCATCCTTCAATACCGTTTTGGATATAGCACGGGCGCATGACGCGTGCGGTGTGCAGGTGGCCCACAGTGGCACGTTGATCGGCATCCTTCTGGATGCCAACGCACCCAGGGCGGGCATGCGCGCTGCTGAGCTCGCAAGGCAGGTGAGCGGCGCAGGCCTCCAAGGCGTCCATACGTTTGCCCTTAACGCTGAAACGGGGCTAATCCAGTGAGCGCGGCGCAAGACTATTTACGCGCCTACGAGACGCCGCGTTTTGCCCAACTCGCACCTAACCTCAATGCCGCCTGCTTTTCCCTTATGAAGCTGATGCCCGCCCGATTCATGGTCGATCAGGCGGAAGCGTCAGGGCGCCTCAGGCGGGAAGGTCACATAATCGAAACGACGTCGGGCACATTCGGCCTGGCCATCGCCATGCTGGCTGCGGCTCGTGGCTATGCGCTTACACTTGTCACGGCCTCCACCCTCATCGACCTGAAACTCAGGCGACGACTGGAACAGCTTGGTGCCAAAGTCATGGCCATCGACGATCCTCAAGGAGACGGCAATCAGCGCGGTCGGCTCCAGTATCTTCAGCAGACGCTGCAAGATAGCCCGGGCACGTATTGGCCTCGGCAATACGACAGTCCGGAAAACCGCCTGGCCTACGCGCGCCTGGCCGACCTCGTTGTTCGATCATTCGGCCGTATCGATTGCCTCGTCGGCTGCGTGGGCACTGGGGGATCGCTTTGTGGAACCGGAGGCTTCCTTCGTGAGCTCTTTCCTGATCTCAGGATGATTGCAGTCGATACCCACAGAAGCATGCTCTTTGGCCAGCCTGTCGGACGTCGCATGTTGCGCGGGCTGGGCAACAGTGTTTTGCCGGAAAATGTTCGTCATGAGATGATCGACGATATTCATTGGGTGGGGGCATTGCCGGCCTACGCAATGGCGCATGGGCTGTTTCGCGATCACGGGCTCTTCATGGGGCCGACCAGCGGCGCCGCAGCCTTGGTCGGCGCCTGGTTCGCCAGGCAAAATCCGGAAGCCTCCACCGTCGTGATAATGCCAGATGAAGGGCACCGTCATTCAGATACAGTCTACAACCCCGACTGGCTCGCCGGTTTGAAGGATTGGCCAATCTCAATTCCTCCTGAACCAACTGTTCTCACGCAAATTCATCCGGCCGAAGAGACGGCATGGACGAGATTCCCTTGGAACCGCAGAACTTTAAACGCCGTGGTCGCGGGGGCGGACGGCTTGGTCCCTACGCAGTGACAGGTCCGAATTCAGAGTTGGACGCGACAAACCAGCGCGCGAGTCACACGGGGTGCATAACCCGATGAAGAAAGTCCTTAGTGCGTTCGTGTCTCGGATTTCGAAGCAGTTCCTTGGCCGGACCTTGCTCAACGATCCGGCCGCCGTCGAGAAAGAGGACGCTGTCGGAAACCTCGCGGGCGAACTGAATTTCGTGCGTAACCACGAGCATGGTCATGTTCTCGTATGCGAGCGCGCGCATGACCTGCAGGACCTCGCCGACCGTTTCCGGGTCAAGTGCGGAGGTGGGCTCGTCGAAAAGAATGGCCTGTGGGCGCATCGCCAGGGCACGGGCGATGGCCACGCGCTGCTGTTGACCCCCCGACAATGACGCGGGATAGGCATTCGTCTTGTCGGCCAACCCGACGCGATTGAGCAATGCCGTGGCCCGCTCCCGGACCTGGTTCCTATTTTCCTTCAGCACGTAGAGCGGCCCTTCCATGACATTTTCCAGGGCTGTGCGGTGCGGAAACAGGTTGAAACGTTGGAAAACCATGGAAACGCGGGTGCAGATGGCGTGAACCTGGGGCGAGGCGGCATCGACCACGGTGCCGTCGATGCTGATGCGACCGCGCTGATAGGTCTCAAGCCCGTTCACACATCGCAGAAGCGTCGATTTGCCGGAACCCGAGGGCCCAATCAGACATACGACCTGTCCTTTGGCGATCTCGGCGTTGATCCCCTTGAGGACTTCGTGGGAGCCGAAGGACTTGTGCACGTTTTCAAAGGTGATCATCCCGCCGCCCCAAGATAGCTTTCGATTCTACGCATAAACAGGTTCAGCGGAACCGTCAGGCACAGGTAAAGCAGTGCCACCAAGGTAAAAACTGTCATGTTGTCGAATGTGGACGACGCAAGCATCTTGCCCTGCATGGTCAACTCCTGAACCGAAATCACCGAGACAAGCGAGGAGTCCTTCAGCAGCATGACCATATTGTTGGCGTAAGGCGGCAGGATGATCTTGAATGCCTGCGGCAGCACGACGCGGCGCATCATCAACGGACGCTTCATGCCGATCGATTTTGCCGCTTCGACCTGACCCTTATCGACCGCCTCGATGCCAGCCCGGAAGGTTTCCCCGAGATAGCAGGAGTGCGCCAGCCCCAGCCCGATCGTGCCAGCCTGGAGCGCAGTCAGGTTGATGCCGATCTCGGGCGCGACGAAGTAGATATAAAAGAGAACCACCAACAATGGTATGCCGCGCACGAAGTCGACAAGGAGCCGCGTCGGCACGGCGAGACAGCGTATCCCCGATGTCCTGAACAGCGCCCAGACAAGGCCGAGCGCCGTCGCAAGACACAGCGCAAGAAGGGTTATCATGACGGTCAGCCAAACGCCGTTAAGAAGAAGCGGCAGATATTCCGTTGCATGCGCGATGAATTTGGTCATGGCCGGCTTCCTCTTGGCACGTACCCCGGCCGTCAAAGCCGGTCATTCCGATGCGATCCTTTGGTCCTGCCAGCCGGCGCTTCTGTCGAGGTCAGTGCGGGTCGGCCTCAAAGGCCATATTTGGCAAATATTCGGCTTAATTCGCCGCTTTCCTTCAGCTTGGCGATGGAGGCATTCACCTTTTCGAGAAGCAGTGGATTTTCCTTGGCAACCGCCAACGCGACCTCGCCTTTTTTCATCGGCTGATAGCCGTCGACGAGGCGAACACCCAGCTCGGGATTCTTTGAAAGCTGATATGCGACGATCGGGGCGTCACCGAAACCGGCCTTGATGCGGCCCAGAACCACATCGCGCATCATGTCAGCGATTGAGTCGTAGAGCTTGACTTGACCGAAGACGCCAAGCGCTTCCAGAGCATCAGCGTAGGTCGAGCCGATCTGCGCCCCGACGGTCGCACCTGTGAGTTCCTCGATCGTGTAGTTTTTGCTATCGCCGGCAGCAACAAACATCGCCTCGCCATAGGCGTAAACCGGCGTGCTGAAATCGATTACCTGCTTTCGTTTGTCCGTTATGAACATGCTGGCGGAAATCAGATTGATTTTGTCGGTCGTCAATGCCGGGATCAGGGCTGGAAAAGCGTTTATTTGAAAATCGGCGGTCGTGCCAAGGCTCGCGGCAATCGCACTTGCCAGATCGACCATCGCGCCTGTCGGCTTTTGGGTTGCGGTGTCGACAAACGTGAACGGCACTCCGGTTGGCGTGACGCCGACTCTGAGCGTTTCCTCAGCCATCGTCTGAGTTGCCATTGCGACACTGAGGGCTGCGAGCCAGCCGATGAGCGTTTTGCGAAGCATGAACATTCCCCTTACATCATGTTTGAATCGAGATTCCGCTCGCTAAGCGAGTTGAATTTGCCTCTCCTGGATAGCTTTTAGGAAGTCGCAATACCGTCCAATGGTGGACGAGATCATCAATCGATCAGAAAAAATCGCATCCGTTCATGATCGCCTCTATCTTCTCTTCAGGACATCTTGGTCGCGCGCCGTTCAAGTGAGGGCGTGAAATAGTCACGGCCCTCGGCAACGTATTCCCACGCTTCGGCAACTGACTGAAACGATGGTTGTGCTTTGTTCGGACCGGTCGAACGATCCAAATCCTTGAGGCCGCTCGCTGTCACGATGGCAACGACGCTGTCCGACCGCGCGATGGTGCCTTCTCGCCTCAAGGATTCGATAGCTGCAAATGGCGTCACCGAGGCAAGCTCGGCAAAAACGCCCTCGGTGGCCGCAAGCTGCTGCTGCATCGCTATCAAGCCGATATTGCCGACCGGCATTGCCGTGCCGCCAGATTCACGCAGGGCGTTGAGCGCCTGAAACGTGCTTCGTGTGGTGCCGATCGAGATGGCAAGCGTGTCGAAGCTTGCGGGGACTTCGGCAACCAGATCTCCCTTGCCGGCAAGGGCTCTGGCCAAAGATCCATGCACTTCCGCCGCCACGAGTCTCGGCAACCGCTCGATCTTGCCTTGGCTGAGAAGATCCTTGAATCCGGCCCACAGCCCGGCAAGCGCGTCCCCGTAGCAAACAGGCAAGGCGCACCAGTCCGGCACTGCACCGTGCATTTGTTCGACGATTTCGTAAGCCAGGGTCTTCTAGCCCTCGATCCCGACAGGATGACTGCCCACCACGGGAGTGTGAAACGGTGATGTTGCAAACCATCCGAGGCGCTCGGTGCCAGCGGCAAGCAATGGCCAGCGATGGGACTTGTCGGCCAGGGATACGACGCTTGCGCCGTATTTGCGGATCTGCGCCAACATTGCGCCGGCGGTGCCTGAGAATGTGACAACGACGCATTTCAGGCCCGCCCGTGCAGCATAGGCGGCAAGTGAGGCCCCGGCGTTCCCCGACGAAGCAGTCGCCACCACGCGTGCGCCACTCAAACGTGCCATCGACACCGCCACGGTCGAGAAGCGGTCCTTGTGGGACCAGGTAGGGTTTGCGCCCTCGTCCTTGATAAGCAGCTTGGGGACGCCGAGCTGCTTTCCCAGCTTCTCGGCGCTCAGCAACGGCGTCAGGCCCTCGCCCAAGGAGATTGCATCGCTGAGTCCACAAGGAAGCATGTCGGCATAGCGCCAGAGCGAGGGCAGGGCGGCACCCGCTGCGGAAGCGGCCGATGTAGCTCCGGACGGATCGTAGACGACCTTAAGATTGGCCGGTGCTTCGGCACAGCATTTCGGGCAGCCGCGCGAGTCGATTTTGGTATCGATCCGGAACGAGGCGCCGCATCGAATACAGGAAAACCCTGCCGCGCGGCTCATAACGGCACCCGCGTGATTGCATCGTGCGTCTGCGTCAGCCGCTCCACTCCGCGCTCGCGAACAACCACCATGTCCTCCACCTGGAGTCCCCAGCGGCCGATTTCGTAGTAGGGGGTCTCCACGCACAACACCATTCCTTCTTCAAGGATGTCTGTACTGCGCGCCGAGAGCGTCGGCGCATCATAACCATCAAGGCCGATGCCATGTCCGACGTGATCGCGCTCGTAGTGGGCAATTCCTTCGCGCTTCACCACACGCACGACCGTCTCGAAGAGCTGTGCTGCTGCCATGCCCGGACGGATAATGTCGCACGCATGCTGAACGCCGCGCAGCAGCGCCTGCTGAAGTCGATGCGCCTGCGGCGGCGGCTCGCCCAGCGTGGCGATGCGGGCAATGTCGGCGCGGTAGTGCCGGAACCGGCCACCGACGTCGAAGCGAATGATTTCTCCAGCGCGCAACCTGCGGTCAGACGGCTGGACGTTCATGAGCGCGCTGCGCTCGCCAAAGCCGATGCATCCCAGTACGGGCAGGGCGCCTTCCTCGACCGTCCTGACATGAAAAGCGCGCGCCAGATCTGCTTCGGTGGCGCCTTCCTGAGCAACGCCGAGTGCTGCTTGAATGGAGCGTTCGGCAATCTGGGCAACTTGGCCGAGCCGTTCGATTTCATCTGCCGTTTTTACGGCACGAACCTCGCGAAGCAATGCGGTGGCTGGTAGGAACGACGCATTGGGAAAATGGGCTCTGAGGGTTTCCTGGTATCCTGGCGCGAGCCCCGCCTCGTCTATGCCGATCCGCCCACGGCCGAGCTGGGCCTCTTCCAATGCGGCGACCAAAGCCGCAATGGCATCGCCATGCCTCGGCAGGTCTCGAAGCTGGAGGTGTCGTTCATTGGCGAGGTCCACGGTCGTCGAGGAACCGACATTGGCATAAAAGTCGCCATAGCGCCGAACCTTGCTTACCCAGACTTCCTGATCGGCAACGAGGTCGAGCGTGCTGGAGCTGGCGATGATTTCAGGCGTGCCCTTGTCAGGAGCCGGCCACACCACATAAGCCTGCGGGCCGCGACGGATCCATTGCGGCAGAGCCCAGAAGCCGCTCATATAGGTCACGTTTTCCGGGGCAGTCGCTATAATTGCGTGAAGCCCGGCTGCCGTCATGCATTGTTTCAGGCGCGCTTCGTTAAGCAGCATGATGGGAATCCCGAGCCTGTTTTGCTTCCAGAAAGCCGAGGCCGGTGGAAATGCGCGCCGCAGCCGCCATTACTGCCTCTCCAATCTCAGCGATCTCCACATGCGGTCCCACTGACCGGGGGTAGGCCGCACTTATGGCCGCGATGATTGTGCCTGATGCATCGCGAAGCGGTGCGCCGACCGCAATCAGCCCGGTAAAGTTCTCGTCCAGGGATGTTGTGTAACCAATGGGCTCGGACGCTCTGATTTGAGCAATGAGCTTGTGCGGATCGGTGACTGTGCGTACGGCAACCTGCTCCAGTGGACCTCGGCCAAGAATCCCAATGACCGCCTCGCCGCTCAGCTCCATCAGGAGCGCCTTGCCCAACGCGGTGGAATGCAAGGGGAAGGTCTCGCCAGGTGAAGAACGAATGACGACCGGACTCTTGCTCTGCACGGTCAGGAGATAAATTCCGCAGTTGCCCCGCCTGATACCGAGGAATGCGTTGAAGCACCCTTCGGCGGCCAGCGCCTGCAGTTCGATTTCAGCCAAACCAACCAGGCGATCTCTGCCCAGGACCTTCCGCGCCAGCGCCAGCACGGAGTGACCCAGCCGGTAGCGTCGCGAGTCTGGCGACTGCTCGACATAGCCCTGCTCTGCCAGGGTATTCAGAATTCGCTGCACGGCGGGAGCACTCTGCTCAAGCCGGCGGGCGAGTTCGCGCACCCCGACAGCTTCGTCCGCTTCCTTGAGGACATTGAGAACCGCAAGCCCACGTTCCAACGAAAGATTTCCTGTCACTGGCGTTCCTTATTTCGGAATGGCGTTCCTTAATATGATGAGAAAAGCAGCAATGGCCGCGCCTGTCAATGACGAATGTTCATTATAGTGTGTCGTCCTAAAGTGTGCCCAGCGACGACCATGCCGTCATGGACCTACGGTTCGTTGTCGGCCTCAACGTACAGAGGATTCGGCGCGCACAGGCCCTCTCTCAAGAGGAACTGTCGTTCCGTTCAGGATTCACGCGCGCCTATCTGAGTGGTCTCGAGGCCGGCCGTCGCAATCCCACACTCCTGTCGCTCGCAAAGCTTGCCACCGCATTGAGCGTCGACATCGAGGAGCTGACGAAACGGCCCGGCAAAAACGCCCGAGCCCCAGCTGGTGATTGTGCTGTGGCGCCGCGTGAGCGGCGCAAGGGAAAATCCTGATGCTCTCGGCGGCCTGCTGACCAGCGCATCACGGCGAGTTTCGACGGATGAGCTGCTCCACGTCAACTTGCAATGCCAACGCCAGTACCTCCAGCGTGTCGACGGTCGGTGAGTTTTCCTCCCGCTCGAGCTTGCCGACATAGTTGCGGTCGAGGCCGGCAAGGTCCGCGAGCTGCTCCTGCGACAGGCCGGTGCCCTGGCGAAGCAACCTCAGATTGCGAGCAAAAACAGACCTCAGCCTCATGCGGCGAGGCAGTCAGAACGCGCCCTTTAGTGCCACCTACTATAGTAGTCAAAAGTCATGACGGACGTTGCGGTCGGACCTAAGTTATTTATTTTGTTTTCTTTGTCTCAGTACATTGAAAGGGCCTACAATGGCGGCGGTTCACGGGGGCGTCTTACAGGACCAGCTAATACAAATCTTTGAAGCAACCGCGCAGATTGACCGTGCAACCAGCGCCCCCGAGATCATTCGGCAACTGCGCAAGAGCATCGAATGTCACGGCTACGCAGCCTGTCTCGTCACCGAATTGCCACGCCAGGACACCGGATCACTGGATGGACACATCCTTGTCAACGGTTGGCCGCAGGAATGGTACGATCGCTATATGGCTGCCGGACACTATCGCCATGACCCTTGTGTTGCTGTGTGCCGTGGCGCGATCGGGCCCTTCCTCTGGCGGGACGTCCATCATGGCTTGACGGACCGAAATGCCAGGAGGGTGATGGATGAAGCGAAAGAGTTTGGGCTTTGCGACGGGATCTGTATCCCGATCCAGCCCGCGTTTGGCGATCCGGCCTGTGTAACGGTTGCCGGAAATGAAATTGATTTGGCGCCGACGGTGCGCTGCACCATTCATGCCCTTGCGCGCCATGCCTATTCGGCTGCCGAACGCCTCGTTGATAACTCGCGCAGGCGGCCGAGACAAAAGCTTTCCCAACGAGAGCGTGAAATCCTGCAGTGGGTCGCGGGAGGAAAGACCGCATGGGAGGTTTCCCGCATACTTGGCATCTCGGAAAACACTGTGACGACCCACCTGCGCAACATCAAGCAGAAGCTCAGCACCGCCAACGTCGTGCACGCGATCGTGGAGGCGTTTCGCAGGCACGAAATCGAACTTTGATCCATCCCCAGATCTGGGTATTTCCCGGGCAATCGTCGCGTGGTCGGATGGGGTTCCATCTCGAGGAACCGCAATGATTCAGGTCCATGTCGTCGACGCGTCAAACAGCTTTGCCTATCGAGGGGATCTCGACAGCTACTTCCGCCTGCGGCATGAAATCTATGTCGATGAACGTGGATGGCAGGACCTGAGCCGTCCCGACGGTCGCGAGATCGACGCGTTCGATGCTCCAGAAGCGATTCATCTGCTCGGCATCCAGCCAGGAAGAGGCGTCGTTGCCGGATCCCGTTTCGTGCCGAGCCTTCGGCCCCATCTGATGAGCGAAACCTTTCCGCAACTCGCCGAGGGCGGCGTTCCGCGCCGACCCAATATCTTTGAATGGACCAGGTTCTTCGTGGCGCGGGATCTTCGTGAGCCCGGCCGGCCTTGCCAGGCAGCCGGCGTGATCTACTGCGGAATTTTGGAATTCTGTATCCAGCGACATATCAGCAATCTGACAATCGTGTGCGAGGAGTACTGGTTCGACCGCCTCGCATCGATTGGCTGGAATCCGAAGCAGCTTGGGCCTGCGCTCGCACATGGTGATATGACGATCATCGGTCTGATGGTTGATGTCAGCCCGTCAGCCTTGATCGCGACGCGACAATTCTACCGCATAACGGAGCCTGTGCTTTGGGCCGAAACGCCATTCAAGCGGCTGGCCTGACCGCGGGCCGTCCGCTTTTGGGCGTCACACCTCGAACGAACATGCTGCCTGGCACTCGCAGAGGACGGCGATGTACTATCGCGTGCAAATCGGCTGTCTGCCTCGCGCCATAACAGCCATTCAAAGGCGGAGGTGTCCAAAGACGGGCGCGCGCTCAGGCGGGGCAAGCGGTACCAGCCTTGGCATCGAAATCGAAGACGAAGGTCTGGGAAAAGGACACACCGGATCTTGGAGAGTACGACTTCTCCTTCGATCCAATTTCTTTTTTTGGGCAGTTCACGCCCGAGAGCCTGGTGAAGGCGACGGACACAATTCTTGAGGGCCTGGCCAAATTTCCCGATGCGTCGCTGTTATCGTGCGGACTGGCTTGGGACCCACTGGCCGCATCCTCGCAGGCCTCCACGTGACCGCCAAGGGTCGCGGTGCGGCAGTGCTCGATCGCCATGATGGACAACACAGACATCAAGGCAGGTGAAGCCAAGATCGGCGAGCTGAAGGGCAACATGGACGCGATCAACGCAGCCCGACGAAAGGGCGGCTGTGTTGCCGGCACTCTGTAGGCCGCTCCAACGTTAAAATTGTCGGCTTGCTTCCCGCCCTCGCGACTGCGGAGTGGTCGTTCCATCGATTGACTCGCGTAATGCACAGGCAGTTAATCTCCCCGCAAGGGCAAAAGAGGGGCTATGAAACTGGGAGAAAACGATGACTGTCCAAAAAGAAGACTATCGAACCAACAGAGCCGACTTCGCCATAGCTGCCATGCATAGCCGAGCGACCGCTGAGGGCGATCGTGACGATTTGGTGGCGAGGAAAAAGTCCCTATGGGTAACAGATCGGCGATCTGCAAAATTGGCTGCAAACCCGTCAGAAAGCTCGCCAGAACCCAAGGCAAAAGCGCGCGGTAAGTGAATCGTGCCAGTCAATTTCTTACCGCCGAGTACTTCGTTCACATTGTTCGATTACATTATATTTATCTAATGTACTAACCAGCCAGTCGGGCATTCCCGAAGGCTCGCTGGTCAGGCTCAGCGGCCCCCTAACCCAAGCTGCTGGGCCGCCCGCTAAGGAAGTGCGTATATCGCTGATACGGTCGTCGGTGACCCCCCTCCGTACCGCGGCCGGGATCGCAACCACGTCACCGACCGGACTGGGCGCTCAGCCGCGACGGTTTTTTGGCGCTGGCCGGCCAGGGTGCGCTGCTGCGGCAGGAAGGTCTTGCCGCCAACCATCTCGCCTGCCGGCATCTCGGTGCCAAAAACATTCCGCGCGAGCGTCGGCGAGCACACAATCGCAGTGACCGGTTGCTGGCCTCCCTCGATGCGATCCATGACGCCGCACTCGTGGGGCTGAAGGAGCACGACCGGCTGGTGATGGCGAAAAGCCAGATGGAGCGAAACTCCGCGACCGCCGCGCCAGCTCCAAACTGTCCGACGTGGTCGAACTCGTGCTGTCGCGGCCACTTGTCTCGGGAGGCATGATCCAGGAGCGGCTAAAGGTGACAAAAACAGGGGCGCTCAATGTGGTCGGCGAGCTTGGGCAGCGCGAGATCATAGGGAGGGGGAAGGTTTCGGGCATGGGGCGTCGTGTGATGTAGCTGGCTGACACGACTATACGAACTTTACGGAATTACCGAACTTGACGAACTGCGCTCTGTAGGCATATTGGTGACAGCAACAGGTTGTCATCATGGCCGCTCCAAAACGCAACAATCATAGCGGGACCGCATCGCATACGGGAGTCGCCGCCCTGAGCTTCACCACGAAGCTGCCGGCACAGGCCGACTTCAAGAAGGTATTGCTCGAACGCTATCAGGAAGCGATCGCACGCAGCCGCAAGATCGGCCACCGCGTATCGTTCCGGGTAGAGGTCGATCCGGCCGCCGATGCGCAGACGATCACGCCGGTCGAAGAGCAACCGATCGCTTCGGATGTGTTTCCCGTCGAGGACACGGGCATGCCCGATGCCGAACTCGAGGCGGCTCTTGCCAGAGCGCGCGCGCGTGGCCATAAGCGTGTCGCCGAAATTGTCGCCGGCGAGGAGATGCTGAGCGCGGAAGCCTTTGCCAGACTGCTCGGCACGTCGCGCGTGACCGTCAACGCCAGGCGGCAGAGTGGGCAGGTGCTCGGCATCGATGGCGCCCTATGCGGAGATCGCGACCACAGCCTCGCTTCGAGTTGTTGATCTCAAAGGTGACAACGCCGTCAGAATCGGTGTTCCGACTGGTGTCATTCGGGCATAGCGTCAGTACCTCCGGCGCCGATGGTCGGCGGCTTTCACGAACACTCGTCCCAGCCTGACGGTATCATCTATCCATCACGCGCCTCAATGGTGCAACCAACCTTGCCGTTTACGATCGGCGGTACGGAAGCTTCAGGTGAGGCGTGTCGTGGCGCTTCTCGGCGCGCGAGGACTGGCTCAGGTTCTGGAGGATTTCAGGGTGGGTTGCATGGAGCACCCGACGCCCCACCCCTACCTCTGAAAATGCCCCAACCCGTTCTCATTGAGATAGTCCACCGTCATCACCCGCGCGCGAATGCCGCCGGGGGAACCAACGAACTTCACCGATGACAGCGAGCCGGTCGGCGCGTTTTCTCCGCGGGGCGTGAGGGCGTAGGTGTCGCCGTCCCAGTGCTCGAGCGTGAACTGCATGGGCTTGGGGCCGAGTTCGAGCATCAGCTTGTCGCCATCGGCCCGCACGGTGGCGGTGTCGAAATAGTTGCTCGTATATTGGCCCTCGTAGAAGGATGGACTGCGCGCCTTGGCGGGGTTCGTCGGCTTGTCCTTGCCGGCGAGGTCGCCCACCGGCTTGTAGTAGGCCATGAACCGCGGCTTGATGTAGGGATACCAGTCGCGGGTGACCTGGCCATATTGCACGATGTCCATAAAGCTGGCGGCGACCGCCTCGGCGGCGCCGACGGGGGAGCCGTTGGTGAGCACGACGATGCCGATATCGGCCGAGGGCAAGATCTGGAAGGTGGTGCCGGCGCCGAGCAGGAAGGCGCCGGAATGGCCCATGGTGGTGCGCCCATTGGCGTTCACCCCCACATTGAAGCCATAGCCATAGGAGCTGGCCCGCGGATCGGGCGTCTCGCCGCGGTAGGTCACGCTCTGCGGTGTGATGGCGGGCTGCAGGATCTTGGGGTCGATCATGGGCTGGCCGCTATAGGTACCGTCGCCAAGCAGCAGGATCATCCACTTGGCAAGATCCTGGGCGCTGGAGGAGACGCCGCCCGCCGGCGCCTGCTGGTCGGGGTCGCGGTCAAAGAGCGGCTCGAACACATTCTCCGCCACGCGCGCATGCAGCAGGGCGCGGTTCTTGCCGGCGGCAATGAAGTCCTCGTGCCGATAGCTGCTCGAGCGCATGCCGAGCGGATCGAACAACAGGCTCTTGGCCAGCGGCTCCCAAGGCTGTTTCTCGGCGTGGGCCACTGCCTCGGCGCCGATCGTCGTGCCGAAATTGGCGTAGTGATAGGAGATGCGGAAGGGATCGAGGGGCACCATCCACAGGCTCCCGACGATCTGCTTGCGCTGGAAGCCGAGATCCTCGAGTTCGTCGCCCGCCGCCATCGGCAGGCCCGAGCGATGGGCGAAGAAATCGCCGATGGTGGCGTTGCCCGAGACATAGTCGAGATTGAGGCGAAAGCCGTCCCAGACCTTGCCGACCGGGGTATCCCAGTCGAAGCTATGGTCCTTCGTCATGGCGATCGCGGCCACCGTGGCCGAGATCGACTTCGACACCGAGGCGACCTGGAAAATGGTGGTGCTGCTGACCTTAGAAGTGTCGTCCCGGTTGTCGCGAAGGCCATAGCCCTCGTCAAAGATCATTTTGCCGCCATGCACCACCGCCACGGCGAAGCCGGGAACGTCGGATGCTTCCTTGACTTTCTTGACGATGTCCGGCAGCGCGGCCAGGGCCTTGTCGACACCGCCGGGATACAGCTGCATAGCATCCTGCGGCGGCGATGGCCCAAGCTCCGGCACGTAGGACTGCGCGGCTGCCATGGCGGGCAGCATGGCTACGAGGGAAAGCACGACGAGAGCAGCGGCGTTCTTCATTGCATGTCCTCAAACTTGCACCGGCAGATGATCGGACCATACGCGGCAAGATGAAAGATGGTTGCGGTATTTTCCAATGATATGTTTAACCTCCGTGCTGGGCGGCTTCAGGGCGACATGCGAAAGCACCTGTGGGATCACTGTCAGGGTCGATGGAATATATCCTCATTACCTTGTTATGGACCGGCCCCACCAGGAACTCTTTGGATATGTGGCCGTTTCCTCGACATACGGAAAAGCCTATCGGAGGTTCACATGTTTATACGAATAGTAAGCGCGTCGGCGCTCGTCCTTGCTTTCGCGTCGCCGGGCTTTGCCGACTGCGGCCAAGAGTTGAAAGTGCTTGAGCCGAACGTCATCACCGCCGAAACGGGCGCGAGCCCAAATAAATCAGGCATCCCGGCGACGAAGCACCAAGAGGAGGTCATGGCCGGCAAGCAGCAGGGGGGTAATCCTGAAATCACCGGATCAACGGCGGGAAATGTGAAGCCAACCACACCTCATCAGGAGCAAGTGACTGGCAACCGTAGCGCCCAGAATGCCGAACATCCTAGCCAGCTAATGGCGGAAGCTCACAAGATGTCCCAAGCTGGCGACGAGCAAGGCTGCATGAAAAAATTGGCAGAACTCAAGGACGCCCTTGGCGTCAAGTGAACGCCAGATTGCCGGATGTTTCGAAGGCAGACACCGCCAGGATCGCTAGCTTGAAAGCCTGATGGAGTCGACACCGCGGAGCAAGCGCCATCGGCCACCCTTCGATTTGAAACTGCTCGCATTTCTACGGCGGCAGCTGCCGTCTTCTGGTCGCTGCATCGACCAGTTCGCGAGCGCGATTTAGACGATTTTGCGAGTATCAACTTCGCGACGCCTTTCGCCAAAAGACGCCGCGCGGTGACCGCCTCGTGGAAGGCAAGGTCAGGTCGGCGTAACGGATTTCCACGGTTCCGGCCCGAACGGGCACGGCTGGGCGAGACATTTGAGTTTCGGGTGCACGGACGGGTGTTCGAGGTGCGGGTGGATGGCGAAACCTGCGGAACAAGCGAGGCCAGCGCCAACGCCCCGGCTGCGGTGTTCACGATGACTGCGGAAGGCGTTGTGTTGGGCCAGCGCTACCTGACGGCCTCGCAATCCCTCGACCAGATCGACCTGCGGCGGCAGGCTTTTTGCCGGATCTTTGAACCATTTCTGAAGCCGCGCGAGTGCTTGTGCGAGGGTGCCGTGAATAAGGGGCCGACGCTCGGTGTCATAGCTGTCAGGCAGGGCAGAGCCCGCTTCTCGACGGATGACCATGGCAAGCTTCCACGCGAGATTTTGAGCATCATGAATGCCTGAATTCCCGCCGAACGCCCCGTCGGAGGCATCAGATATGCCGCGTCGCGCCATGTAAGTTCCCTCGTTGGGTGGGCTGACTGGAACGCTGACAGGAACCTATCCCCGTCGCTGGTGCGCCCTGCCGCTGTCGGGACGAACTTTCTTCCATCCGGCTTGGCGCTACCGGTGCCCGCGCACGCACGGCTCAGTGATCAGGGAGAGTGTTCTCGGGCAGTCCGCTATCGCGACCTCGTTTCGAACGTTTTAACACGCCCCCTCAAGCTTGATCTCGCCGAGCGCTGCGCTAGCCCTTCCGATCTTGGCTATTGCCAATGCGTATTCGACCAGGCTTGCGCAGACGAACGCTTCAACTCTCAAAGTCACGACGCCGCAATGTTAGCATCACTCGTCGTAGCAATTTCTGCAAATGCGCAACTCGACAACCGCCTGCTACAGTCAGGCGTGTTCGTCGTCCAGCCTTTACGAAGGGGACGCGCTGGCGCACGAATCCCCATCACCCAGTTCACGATGACTGCGTCCCACCCGCTCACCGCTTGGCGCTGTCACTGTCGGCTTCGGCCCGCACAAGGAACTGCTCGGTCGTGGAGGGAAGACGGGATTTCAGCCAATCCGCCATCGCGACTTCCTCTTGCAGGTTCTCTTCGCAAGCCCGAAGAACCTCGGTTTCGCCGAGCGATCGAGCGGCGGCAATCAGGATCGTGTAGGAGGCGATTTCCATGTGCTCGAACGTGTAGCTCGCGAGCGATCCTTTCATCACCTCGTCTCCAGCGAAGACGCCGCTCAGCGATTGCGCCATCGCCGTCAGCTTACCGCCAGCATCCTTCATCATGGATGAACCCTCGTCCATCTGATCGAGACAAGTCTTCAGCCGAGCAGCCTGCTGCTTGGTCTCGTCGAGGTGCTGTCGGATCCGGTCGCTCAGTTCGGGATAATTCTCGATACGGCTCAACTGCCCGTTCAACATCGTTTCTGCCTGCTCTTCCATGGCATGAGCGTCTCTAAGCCATTGGACAAACCATTCCCGGCTTTCTGACATTTCGAATCTCCTTTGCTATTTAAGGAAAAACTTTCAGAAGAAGACATTGTTCCGGAGCAAAGCCGCGGAACAGGCTTGATCCTCCCAGAGAATCCGCGCCGTCGGCGGATCTCAATTCACCTCACGAAATCCTCAGCAATGCGGGTGAGGGCCAAGATCGAGGAAGATCGGCGCCAGCAAAACGGGCCATGGACGCGAGACGCGCCGATCAACCACACGTGCTCGCTGCTGCGCGTTCCATTACAAAGTCCAATGCACCGGGAGGGCGAAGGATCTAGCCTGTCAGTTTAGTGAAGTCGTGGCGCCGCGCGCGAACATGTGCCAGCAAATTCGTTTCGTTTACGACCCCTGATTGAAAG